>JAKAFQ010000113.1 GCA_021817875.1 Pseudomonadota bacterium | reverse complement strand
CAATCGGCAGGGTCTGCGCCTGTATCGGAGTGCAGTGTGTGAAGCCGGCGTCCCGGACCCCGGCCAGAACCGGCGGCGCGAGGCCGAGGCCGTCGAAACTGGAAGCGTGCGAATGTGGCTCGTTCATCGGTCGAGGATTATCGTGTACATGGGGAATGGGTGTTGAAGAAACGGCGATGCGGGCCTTGCAAAAACCGCCCGGAAGCGCTAAAAAGGCCTTCAGTGGGCGGGCCATCCGGTCCGCGCCTGCCAGCCCCGGGGGGCTTTCCAAGCAGGCACCATCCTATTGGATCAATCTCGATACTCATCAATTTCACGAGTTAGTGTAACCGTTTGACCGGCATTTCCGGCAGGGGTCTTTCCCGGCCTGCCACCCGATCCCTCAATCCCTTCGCTGCCCCAAGAGACTCTGCATTCGACGGAGGCTGAACCGCGTGAGCAACCCGCAGATCGTGCATACCACAGACGCCACTTTCGCGCAGGACATCCTGCAGTCGGACAAGCCCGTACTGCTCGATTTCTGGGCCGAGTGGTGCGGCCCGTGCAAGATGATCGCCCCGATATTGGACGAGATCGCGAGCGAGTACCAGGACCGCCTGAAGATCGCCAAACTCAATATCGACGAGAACCCGCAGATCCCGCCGAAGTACGGCATCCGCGGCATTCCGACGCTCATCCTGTTCAAGAACGGCACCGTCGAGGCCCAGAAGGTCGGCGCCGTGTCCAAATCGCAGCTCTCGGCGTTCCTGGATAGCAATCTGTGAGAGGCTACCTCGGCAATCAGGGCCGCAACCGGCCCAAGGGCCAGCGGCACGGCAGCCGCGACCGCGACGGTAACCGCGCCAACGGCAACACCGGCGGCCGGCCCGATGAACCGCTGCACGAAGAGGCTTTCGACGCCGATGATTCCGAGATCATCAGCCCCGCGGAGCTGATGCAGTCGCGCAAGTCGATGAACCTCACGGAGCTCAAGGCGAAGCCCATTCACGAGCTGGTGAAGGTCGCCGAGTCCATGGGGCTGGAGAACCTGGCGCGCTCGCGCAAGCAGGACATGATCTTCTCCATCCTCAAGGCGCACGCGAGGAACGGCGAGAACATCTACGGCGACGGCGTCCTCGAGATCCTCCAGGACGGTTTCGGCTTCCTGCGCTCGGCCGACGGCTCGTACCTCGCCGGCCCCGATGACATCTACATCAGCCCCAGCCAGATCCGCCGCTTCAACCTGCGGACCGGCGACACGATCTCGGGACTGATCCGCCCGCCGAAGGATGGCGAGCGCTACTTCGCGCTGCTGAAGGTCGGAGAAATCAACTTCGACTCGCCCGAGAGCTCGCGCAACAAGGTGCTGTTCGAGAACCTCACGCCGCTGCACCCGACCAAGCGCTTGAAGCTCGAGCGCGGCAACGGCTCGACCGAGGATCTCACCGCCCGCACCATCGACCTGGTGGCGCCCATCGGCAAGGGCCAGCGCGGCCTGATCGTCTCGCCGCCGAAGGCCGGCAAGACCATGCTGCTGCAGAACATCGCCACCTCGATCACGGCGAATCAGCCGGAGGTATACCTCATCGTGCTGCTCATCGACGAGCGGCCCGAAGAGGTGACCGAGATGCAGCGCACGGTCAAGGGCGAGGTGGTCTCGAGCACCTTCGACGAGCCCGCCGCCCGCCACGTGCAGGTCGCGGAGATGGTGATCGAGAAGGCCAAGCGCCTGGTCGAGCACAAGAAGGACGTGGTGATTCTGCTCGACTCGATCACCCGCCTGGCGCGAGCCTACAACACGGTGGTGCCGTCGTCGGGCAAGGTGCTCACCGGCGGCGTCGATGCCAACGCGCTGCAGCGCCCCAAGCGCTTCTTCGGCGCGGCGCGCAACATCGAGGAGGGCGGCAGCCTCACCATCCTCGCCACCGCGCTCATCGACACCGGCTCGAAGATGGATGACGTGATCTACGAGGAATTCAAGGGCACCGGCAACATGGAAATCCACCTGGACCGGCGCATCTCCGAGAAGCGGGTGTTTCCGGCGGTGAACATCAACCGTTCCGGCACGCGCAAGGAGGAGCTGATCACCGATCCGGGCGAACTCGCCAAGATGTGGATTCTGCGCAAGCTCCTGCATCCCATGGACGAGCTCGCGGCGGTCGAATTCCTTCTCGACAAGATGAAGGATACCAAGTCGAACAGCGAGTTCTTCGAGGCGATGAAGCGCTAGCGGTCTGCTCGCGCGCGTCGTGGCGGGCGGCGCCGGGTCATGCGTGTGAGGATGTGCGGGCAGCACAGCGGGCGCCCGGCCGCGCCGCCGGATCAGCGGATGCACCCGAGACGACGGCGGCGGTCACCCCAGAACAGAAGCGCAGTCACGATGGGCGCGCGGAACCGGCGCCGCATCGGCAGTACTCAGCTGCGCGGTTCCGTCGCGATCGCCCGATGGCCGATGTCCCGGCGGTAGCGCATCCCCGGCCAGTGGATTGCGCCGGCGAGCGCGTAGGCCGTCCGCTGCGCATCGGCGACCGATTCGCCGAGGCCTACCGCGCACAGCACCCGTCCTCCGTTGGTGAGCACATCGGTGCCCGAGAGCCGGGTGCCGGCGTGGAAGACCTTGCCCGACCCGCCGGCGAGCTGCGCGGCCCGCTCGAGTCCCTCGATCCGCTCGCCCCTGCTGCCCGCGTCCGGGTAGCCATCCGAGGCCAGCACCACGCCGAGCGCGGCCCGGGGGTCCCACTCGGCGCTCACCGTGTCGAGCCGTCCGGCAAGCGCCGCCAGGCACAGCTGCGGCAGGTCTGATTTCAGCCGGCTCAGCACCGGCTGAGTCTCCGGGTCGCCCAGCCGGCAGTTGAATTCGAGCACGTTCGGCGTGCCGTCAGGGGCGATCATCAGTCCGGCATACAGGAATCCGGTGTACGGCGTGCCATCGGCGGCGAGACCGAGAATCGTCGGCTCGATCACCTCCCGCATGATGCGCGCATGCAGCGCGGGGGTGACCCGCGGCGCCGGCGAGTAAGCCCCCATCCCTCCGGTGTTGGGACCGAGATCGCCGTCGTCCCGGCGCTTGTGATCCTGGGAGGTGGCGAGCGGCAGCACGTGACGGCCATCGGCCATGACGATGAAGCTGACTTCCTCGCCCTGGAGGAATTCCTCCACGACCACTTCATTCCCGGCGGCGCCGAACCGGCCATCGAACATGGCGGTGGCCGTCTCCCGGGCCTCGGCGTGTGTCGCCGCGATGATCACGCCCTTGCCGGCCGCGAGCCCGCTCGCCTTGATCACCAGCGGCAGTGATTGCCGCTCGAGCCATGCCGGATCGAAGCTGGAGCGGGTGAAGGTGCGCGAGCGCGCACTGGGAATGTGGTGTCTCTGCAGGAAATCCTTGCTGAACGCCTTGGAGCCTTCGAGGCGCGCGGCGAGCCGAGCAGGGCCGAAGCAGGCGAGGCCGGCCGCCTGAAACGCATCGACTGCGCCCGCGACCAGCGGCGCCTCCGGTCCGACGATCGTCAGCGCGACGTTTTCGCGCTGTGCCAGGCTCACCAGCGCGGGGATATCCTCGGCGGCGACCGCGACGTTGCGGCACTTCGGCTCGAGGGCCGTGCCCGCGTTGCCGGGGGCGATCAAAACCTCGGTGACCCGCGGGGCCGAGGCGCACTTCCAGGCGAGCGCGTGCTCGCGTCCACCGGAGCCGATGACGAGAATCCTCATCGCGGGGCGTCCGGGCCGACCGCGAGCCGAGCGCGTGCCGCACGGACACTCGCTCGTCCCACGGCGTGTTCCGCCTCTGCTGTGGCTGACCGGATCATGCGGGCCGCGTCAGCGCCTCAGTGGCGGAAATGGCGCATGCCCGTGAACACCATCGCCATGCCGTGCTCGTCGGCGGCGGCGATGACCTCGGCGTCGTTGCGTGAGCCGCCCGGCTGGATGACCGCCTGAATGCCGTATTGCGCCGCCACATCGATGCCGTCGCGGAAGGGGAAGAACGCGTCGGACGCCATCACCGCGCCGTCGACACCGAGCTTCTCGTCGGCGGCTTTCATGGCCGCGATGCGGCTCGAATATACCCGGCTCATCTGGCCGGCCCCGACCCCGACGGTGGCGCCGTCGCGGGCGTAAACGATGGCGTTGGATTTGACGAACTTCGCGACCCGCCAGGCGAACAGCAGGTCGTTGAGCTGGTGCGGCGTCGGCTGGCGGCGGCTGACCGTCCTCAGTTCGTCCAACCGGATGCGACCCTGGTCGGCGGTCTGCGCCAGCAGACCGCCGGACACACTGCGGTATTCGACAGTCTCGGGGCGTGCCGGCTCGAACGCGCCGAGCTCGAGCAGCCGGATGTTGGGTTTGGCCGAAAGCGCCGCCGCGGCTTGCGCCTCCACTGCGGGCGCGGCGATGACCTCGACGAACTGCCTGGCGATGATGGCGCGGGCCGTTTCGGCATCGAGCGGCCGGTTGAAGGCGATGATGCCGCCGAACGCCGAGGTGGGGTCGGTGCGGTAGGCCCGCTCGTAGGCTTCGGCCGGCGTCGCCGCCACGGCCACGCCGCAGGGGTTGGCGTGCTTCACGATCACGCAGGCCGGCTCGTCGAACTGGCGCACGCATTCGATCGCGGTATCGGCGTCGGCAATGTTGTTGAACGACAGGTCCTTGCCCTGCAGCATCTTCGCCTGCGCGACACCGCCGCGGGCGAGGGAGTCGCGGTACAGCGCCGCGCGCTGGTGCGGATTTTCCCCGTAGCGCAGCTGCAGGGCCCTGTCGAAGAACAGCGCGAGCGCCGCCGGGAAGGGCTCCTGGTGCGGCGGGGCGGACTGCAGTGATTGCTGGCCGGAGAGAAAACCGGCCACCATCGTGTCGTAGCGCGCGGTATGGGCGAACGCCTTGGCCGCGAGCCGGGCGCGTGTCTGTGCGGTGGTGGAGCCCTGATGGGCATCGAGCTCCGCGATCAGCGCGTCATAATCGGCCGGATCGACCGCCACGGCCACCGATTCGTGGTTCTTCGCGGCCGCGCGCAGCATCGCCGGGCCGCCGATATCGATGTTCTCGATGGCCTCGGAATAGCGGCAGTTGGGCCGAGCCACCGTCTCGGCGAACGGATAGAGGTTGACCACCAGCAGGTCGATGGGCTCGATGCCGTGCAGCGCCATGATGCCCTCGTCGATGCCGCGCCGGCCCAGCAGACCGCCGTGAATCCGCGGATGCAGGGTCTTCACCCGGCCGTCCATGATCTCGGGGAAGCCCGTGTAGTCCGATACCTCGCGCACCGGCAGGCCCTTGCCGGCGAGCAGCCGCGCGGTGCCTCCGGTCGAGAGCATCTCCACGCCGCGCCGCGCGAGCGCGCGCGCAAATTCCACCATGCCGGTTTTGTCGGAGACGGAAAGCAGTGCCCGCCGGACGGGCTGGAGCGCGTCGGTCATCAAGGTCGGTTCAATTGGTCAGTCCGAACTGCCTGAGCTTCTTGCGCAACGTCCCGCGGTTGATGCCGAGGATGTCCGCCGCGCGGCTCTGATTGCCTTCCGCGTAGTCGAGCACCACGCGGAACAGCGGCTCCTCGACTTCGCGCAGCACCAGGTTGTAAAGATCCGCCGGGTGGCAGCCGTTGAGATGGGTGAAGTAATCGCTCAGCGCCCGTTCCGCATGGCTGCGCAGCGGCAGCTCGTGCCCGTTGACCCTGATCCCGGCGGCGGGCCACTGCCCGGGTTTTTTTCTTGCTGGCATGTAATGTTCTCGAAAGGTTTCGATTCGTCAGGCCGCACGAGCGGCGCCCCCTGCCCACGCATCGAAATACCGAACCGCACACGCGAGTTGCGCCTGCGCGCTCGCCGCCCCCATCAGATCCTGACGGACCGGCACGGGATCAGTGAAGCAGCGCTCGCAATACCAGCCGAGATGCTTGCGGGCGATGCGCACGCCACTGTCCTCGCCGTAGAAGCCGTACAGGGAATCGAGATGGCCAAGGATGATATCACGCACCTCGATTCGCAAGGGCGCAGGCGGTTTTTCGTCACTTTCCAGGAAAGAGTTGACAGATCTGAAAATCCATGGCGCCCCCAGGGCGGCACGCCCGATCATGACAGCGTCCGCCCCAGTGAAATCAAGCACTTTGCGCGCCTCGTGAGGCGTCCGGATATCGCCATTGGCGAACACCGGGATGCGTACCGTGGACTTGATCAGGCGGATCGTGTCGTATTCGGCTTCTCCCTGGTAGAAATCGCTGCGAGTGCGGCCGTGCACGGCCAGGGCCTGGATACCGCACTGCTCCGCGAGGCTCGCGATCCGCACGCCGTTGCGATGCGCGCGATCCCAGCCGGTGCGGATCTTCAGTGTGACCGGCACACGCACGGCACCGACGACCGCCTCGAGTATCCGGCCGACCAGTCCCTCGTCCGTGAGCAGTGCCGAGCCACAGAGCTTGCCGCAGACCTTCTTGGCCGGGCAGCCCATATTGATGTCGATGATCTGCGCGCCGCGATCCACGGCGAGCCGGGCCGCCTCGGCGAGGACCCTGGGCTCGGCACCGGCGAGTTGCACCACCCGGGGCTCGGGCTCCCCGGCATGATCCAGCCGGTGGCGTGACTTGCTCGAGCTCCACAGCCGCGCCTCCGAAGTCAACATCTCCGATACGGCGAGCGCCGCGCCGAGCCGCCGGCAGAGGATACGGAACGGGCGATCGGTGATGCCGGCCATGGGCGCGAGCACGGCCCTGCCGGGCAGTGTGTACGGTCCGATTCCCGGCATCCGGCCGTCGCGCAGCTCACCGACCATGCGCGCAGATCACCGAGCCGTCCTCGGGCAGGCACGCATCGATTTCGAAGCCGAAGGTCTGCGCGCCGGGACTGACGAAGACCACCCGGGCGTCGACGCGCCCTCCGGGCGGCAGCAGCGCCGGAGAGGGCACGGAGGGCAGGTAGTCGCGCGGCGGCACGTCGCGGGCCGCGATCGGACGGCCGAAGCGGTCCTGCAGGGTCACTCTGAGCAGCGGCAGAGGCTGCGGTCGTGGCGCGCGGTTGGCGATGCTGGCGCGCACCGTGATCTCGCGTGTGTTCGTGCCGCTCACCGTGGCGCCCAGCTGGCGGGCCTCGTAGGCTCGCACATCCCAGTGCGGTGCGAGTTCGATGCCCAGCACGCCGTACGCGGTACGCAACGGGCCGGTGAGGGCCGGATAGGTCACCAGGACATCGCGGTAGTGATTCACGACCTGCAGCGCGAGTAGCGCGACCAGCAGCACCACGCCCACGGTCCAGCCGGTCGAGGCGTGCGGCGGTTCGGGATCGAGCGCGAATTCGTCCTCCGGCGCCTGCGCGCCGGGTTCGGGGTCCTCGAGGGCCGGTCGTGGCGAGGTCTGCTCTGCCGGCCCGGCAGATCCCGCGGGTGCCGCCGGCGCCGCACGCTCGAGCGTTTCGAGCGAGTCGGCAGGCTCCAACGGTTCGATCAGGTCGTCCGGTTCGACGATATCGACCCCGGCCGCGTCCCGGCCGGAGTCTTCGGTCGGTGTGCGGGAGGGCCAGGATGCGACCGCAGGCGGCTCGGCGGATGATTCCGCAGGCACGTCGGCCGGGGACCGGTCAGCGTCCCGCATGCGCTCCTCCGGTGCCGCGGGCGCCGATTCACGCCCCGGCGGCTGCGGCGGCTCATCGGAGAGATAATCCAATGCGTTGAACACGTGATGACAGCGCCCACAGCGCACGTGGCCCCGCGCCACGCGCAGATCGGCCGCGGTCACCGCCAGGGCCTGGGAACACGTGGGGCAGACGGTGTACACGCTTCAGGGAGCCGGTTGATCGGTGCGCCGTCCGCTCAGGGCGACCCAGCCCTCGCGTGAGCCGAAGGTGCTCATCTCGAACCACGCCGCATAGGCGCGGGTCACCTCCGAAACCTGATGCTGCATCAGGCCAGACAGCACGATCGCGCCTGTCGTGCGGACCCGTGAGGCCAGTCGCGGCGCCAGGGTCACCAGCGGGGCGGACAGGATGTTGGCGAGCAACAGGTCGGCGACCGGAAGCCCAGCGGCCGATTCACACAGTCGGATGCGCGCGTGCAGTCCATTGGCGAGCGTATTGTCCCGCGTGGCGATCAGCGCCTGGTCATCGATGTCGAAGCAATGGACCCGCCGGGCGCCGAGCTGGGCGGCCGCGAGCGCCAGCACGCCGGAACCGCAGCCGTAGTCGATCACCTCGCCCTCGGGCGGGTTCGCATCGAGCCACTGCAGGCACAGCGCAGTCGTCGGGTGGGTTCCGGTGCCGAAAGCAAGACCCGGGTCCATGTGCACGATCACGGCCCCGGGGACGTCCACGCGCTCGTGGCGGGGGCAGATCCACAGACGCTCGCCAAAGCGCATGGCGTGGAAGTCCCGCAGCCACTCGCGCTCCCAGAGGCGATCGGGGATCAGGCGCGCCTGCAGATGCCCCGGCGGGACATCGAGTGTGCGGCTGAGCGTCGCCAGCGTCGCCTCTCGGTCAGTGCCGGGTGCGAACAGCGCCTGGAGCCGGGTCTGCGGCCACAGGCGCACTTCGCCCGGCGCCGGCTCGAGGACTGCCTCGTCGCGGGCGTCGGCGAGGGTGATGGCGCTCGCGCCGCATTCGAGGCAGGCCTGCTCGGCGCGATCGGCCGGCAGGCTGCCGAGATCGAAACTGATCTCGAGGAACCCGGTCACTTCAGACCCAGCCGTCGCTCCAGGTAGTGAATGTCGGTGCCGCCTTTCTCGAACGCTCCATGATTGCAGATCTCCTGGTGCAGCGGCACGTTCGTCTTGATGCCCTCGATCACCATCTCCGCCAGCGCGTTCTTCATGCGCGCGATCGCCGTCTCCCGCGTATCGCCGTGGGTGATGAGCTTGGCAAGAAGCGAATCGTAGTGCGGCGGGACGTTGTAGCCAGAGTACACGTGGCTGTCGACGCGCACACCCGGTCCTCCCGGAGCATGCCAGAGGCGAATCGGCCCGGGAGAAGGCATGAAGGTCTTCGGGTCTTCGGCGTTGATGCGGCATTCGATGGCATGACCGCGGATCTGCACATCGCTTTGCACGTAGGGCAGCCGTTCGCCGGCGGCGATCAGCAGTTGGGTCTTCACGAGGTCTATGCCGGTGATGAACTCGGTGACCGGGTGTTCGACCTGGATGCGCGTGTTCATCTCGATGAAGTAGAACTCGCCATCCTGAAAGAGGAATTCCAGCGTTCCGGCGCTGCGGTAGCCGACCGCGAGGCACGCCTGGACACAGCGGTCCCCCATGATCCTGCGCTGGCGCGCGCTCATGCCCGGGGCCGGCGCCTCCTCGAGCACCTTCTGGTGGCGTCGCTGCATGGAGCAGTCTCGTTCCCCGAGATGGATCACGTTGCCGTGATTGTCCGCGAGCACCTGGAATTCGATGTGCCGGGGTCTTTCCAGGAACTTCTCCATGTACACCTGATCGTTGCCGAAGGCGGCGCGGGCCTCCGTGCGGGTGACGCCGATGGCGTTGAGCAGCGAGGCATCGCTGTGCACCACGCGCATCCCACGGCCGCCACCTCCGCCGGATGCCTTGATGATCACCGGGTAGCCGATGTCGCGGGCGATGCGCAGATTCTCATCCGGGTCATCGCCCAGCGGGCCATCGGAGCCGGGTACGCACGGCACACCGTGCGACTTCATCACCCGGATCGCCGAGACCTTGTCGCCCATCGTGCGGATGGTCTCCGCCCTCGGGCCGACGAACACGAAGCCACTGTTCTCCACCCGCTCGGCGAAGTCGGCGTTCTCGGAGAGAAAACCGTAGCCGGGATGGATCGCCACCGCGTCGGTCACCTCCGCGGCGCTGATGATGGCCGGCATGTTCAGGTAGCTGGCGGCCGACGGCGGCGGTCCGATGCACACGGACTCGTCGGACAGCAGCACGTGTTTGAGACTGTAATCGGCGGTGGAGTGCACCGCGACGGTCTTGATCCCGAGCTCACGGCAGGCGCGCAGGATGCGCAGGGCGATTTCACCGCGGTTGGCGATGAGGACCTTTTCCAGCATGGCCGGCCGCGCTTATTCGATCACGAACAGCGGCTGGCCGAACTCGACCGGATCGCCGTTGCGCGCCATGATCGAAGTGATACGCCCGGCACGGTCGGCCTCGATCTGGTTCATCATCTTCATCGCCTCGATGATGCACAGCACCTGGCCGACCTTGATCTCATCGCCGATCTCCACGAAGGGCTTCGCCCCGGGCGTGGCCGAGGCGTAGAACGTGCCGACCATCGGCGACGTGATGACGTGCTCGTTCGCCCGGGGTTTGGGCGCGCTTTCGCGTTCCGGTGCATTCGCGACCGTTTGCGCAGCGGCTAAGATCGGA
>JAKAFQ010000112.1 GCA_021817875.1 Pseudomonadota bacterium | reverse complement strand
CGAGGTGTGCAACGCCTGCAATGCCTGTATCTCGCCCTGTCCGACCGGGGCGATCGACAACTGGCGCCAGGTGCTCAAGGCGCGGCCGCACACCATCGAGGCGCAGTTCGAGTGGGAAAGTCTCCCACCCCAGGAGGAGTTGGACGTCATGCCGGGGACGGAGCTTCCGGCGGAGGTGCTCAGCGCGACGGCGCAAGCCTCCGCGGGGCAGGGCGGACCGGTCGCGGCCCCCTGGTCCGCACAGACCCCGCGCGTGGGACTGTATTCGCTCAACAGTCCCGCGATCGGCAAAGTGGTGGGAAATCTGCGCCTCACCGCCGAGAACGCCGGCAGCGACATCCGTCACATCGTCATCGATTTCGGTGCGCTCGCCATGCCGGTGCTCGAGGGGCAGACGATCGGCATCATTCCGCCCGGCACCGATGAGCGGGGACGGGCGCACTTCGTGCGGCTGTACTCGGTGGCGAGTCCGCGCGATGGGGAGCGGCCCGGATACAACAATCTGTCGCTCACCGTCAAGCGGGTCACGGAGGATCACCAGGATCGGCAGGTGAGCGGAGTCTGTTCCAACTACCTGTGCGACCTCAGGCCCGGTGATGAGGTGAGGGTGATCGGACCCTACGGCACGAGCTTTCTGATGCCCGACCACCCGGGCGCTCATCTGCTGATGATCTGCACCGGAACCGGTTCGGCCCCCATGCGTGCCATGACGGAGCGGCGCAGGCGTCGCCGGCATTTGCAGCAGGACGGGCGACTGATGCTGTTCTTCGGTGCGCGCTCGCCGGGGGAGCTGCCGTATTTCGGTCCGCTGCAGCGCCTTCCGCAGGATTTCATCGACATCAATCTCGCATTTTCGCGAGTCCAGGGCGAGCCCAAACGACACGTGCAGGACGCCCTCAGGGAGCGGGCCGCCGATGTCGCGGAGTTGATCGGTGACCCGAATACCTACATTTACGTGTGCGGACTGAAAGCGATGGAAGCGGGCGTTCTTCAGGCTCTGCGCGCCGCCTGCGCTCAGGCCGGCCTCGACTGGGATACCCTCAGCGGGCAGCTGAAGGCACAGGGCCGCCTGCACCTCGAGACGTACTGACGGGTTGACACGCGCAGGCTGCGGACCGGATGCGGGGTCGCCGGCGTGGGTTCCAGCGGCAACGGCGTACCGGTGGCCAGGCGACATTTCGGACAGGAGGGGGACTGATGCGGTTCGATGAGTTTCATGTCGGCCAGGTCCTGCGGCTCGGGCCCATCCGAGTCGAGCAGCCTGAGATCCTGGCGTTTGCCGAGGCTTACGATCCGCAATGGTTCCACACCGATCCGCAGCGGGCGCGCTCGAGCCGCTGGGGTGGCCTGATCGCGAGCGGCTGGCATACGTGCGCGATCGCGATGCGCCTGATCTGCGATGGCCCGCTGATCGGTTCCGGATCGATCGGCTCTCCGGGACTTGCCTACCTCAAATGGCCATCGCCGGTGAGACCGGGCGATGCGCTGCGGCTCGAAGCCGAAGTTCTCGGCACGCGGCACTCGAGCAGCGGCCGGCTCGGTGTGCTGCGATGGCGCTGGAGAATGCTCAACCAGAATGACGACACGGTGCTCGATCTGGAAGCCACCAGCCTGTTCGAGCTGCCGGGCGGACCAAGTGGAGCGGATCGGGCGGATGGGCGTTGCTGACGGCATGCCGGCGGGACATGCTCGCCGGCCCGGCTGCCCCGTTCAGCACGGCAGGTTGCGCAGGAACGCATACAGGCGCTCGTCGTCGGCATAGGCCACGTTGAACCGCCAGTGGCCGCTCGATCGACCGTCCGGATGGAAGATCTCCGAGGGGGCAAGCAGGATGCCTTGCGACCGGGCACGCTGTCGGATCGTCGCGGGATCGCCCGCGGGAATCTTCGCCCACAGGAACATTCCGCCGCCTCGCGGCGTGAGCTCCAGCCCCGCGTCGCGGAACCGCCGGGCAAGGCGCGCACGTGCTTCGGCGATGCGGCGCCGCAGCTGCTCGAGATGCGTGCGATGCCGGCCCCCGGTCAGGATGGCGAGTACGATGTGCTCGGTCAGCTCCGAGGAGCCGAGCGCCGTCAGGTTTTTCAGAGCCGCCAGTTCCGCGGCCCGATCGCTGCGTGCCACCAGGTAGCCGACGCGCAGGCTCGGAGCGATGGTCTTGGAGAAGCTGCCGATGTGGATGACCCGTTCCAGCGGCTCGAGCGAGGCGAGGGCGGTGACCCGCTCGGGCGAGAGCTCGGCAAAGATGTCATCTTCACAGATGGTGAGGCCGTGCTGTTCGGCTGCGCGCAGCACCGCGTGCGCAGTCTGGGCGGAAGTGCTCGTGCCGGTGGGGTTCTGAAAGGTTGTGTTGGTGATGAACAGCCGTGCCCGCGTCGCCGTGGCGAGGTTGTGCAGCGCGCCGGCGTCCGGGCCGCCGTCCGTGCGCGGGACGCCCACCGGATGCACGCCGCGGGCACGCAGCATGGCGAGCACGTAGGGGTAGCCCGGATCGTCGACCAGCACCGCTTCGCCCGGTCGGGTGAGCGCGGCGATCACGAGCTCGAGCGCCTGGCTGGCCCCGTGGGTCAGCACGATCTGTTCCTCGGTGCAGTCCACCCCGCGCAGCGTCAGCTGGCGTGCCAAGTGGTGCCGCAGGGCACGCAGGCCATGGCTGCTGCCGTACCGGCCCGCGTAGGCCGCGGGGCGGCGGGCAACCTGGGTGAGCGCCGCGCGGACACCGTCCCCGAACAGCCACTCCGGCGGCAGCCAGCCGCAGCCGGCATCGACCTGCAGGGGCTGCTCGTAGTCACGCCGCAGCGCCCAGAGGGAGTCGACGAGCGGCTCGGCACCGCCCAGGTGGCGGGCGCCGAAGGCGCCGGCGTCGCGAGCAACATAGTAGCCAGACCCGCGGCGTGCCTCGACGAGGCCCTCGGCGACCAGCAGCTCATACACTCTGGCGGCCGTGAACGGGCTGACGCCTCGAGTGCGGGCCAGTACGCGAACCGAAGGCAGCCGCTCACCGGGACTCAGGTGCCCGGCGACGATCCGGGCGCGCAGGTCGGCCGACATCGCCTCGACCCGTGTGAGGGGCGTGGAGGGCTGGGCGTTCATGTTCGCTGTATCGTAGATCAGACCTGTACAGTCTGGCGATCTATCTGCGTGAGTGTAGCTCGGTGACCGACCGGCCGGAGCCCATATTGGACCGATGAACACGAACGGTCCCGATCTTTCCGCCTTCTGGATGCCCTTCACGGCCAACCGGTATTTCAAAAGCCATCCGACCCTGGTGGCCGGGGCCAAAGGGGCCTACTTCACCCTGCCCGACGGCCGACGGGTCTTTGACTGCCTCTCGGGCCTGTGGTGCAGCCCGCTCGGGCATGGCAGGCCGGAGATCATCGCGGCCGTGAGCGCACAGGCGGCCGAACTGGACTTCGCACCCACGTTTCAGGTGGGGCACCCCAAGGTGTTCGAACTTGCGGCGCGGATCGCGCGCTGGGCGCCCGAGGGGCTGAGCCGGGTCTTCTTCGCCAACTCCGGTTCGGAGGCCGTCGACAGCGCGCTGAAGATCGCTCTGGCGTACCACCATGCGCGCGGCGAGGCCGGCCGGGTGCGGATCATCGGCCGGGAACGGGCCTATCACGGCGTGGGGATCGGTGGAATCTCCGCCGGCGGCATCGCGGCCAACCGCCGCGTGTTCGGTGCACTGAGCGCTCCGTTCGTGGATCATCTGCCCCACACCCTCGATCCGGCTCACATGCGCTTCAGCCGCGGTCAGCCGGCCTGGGGTGCGCATCTGGCCGACGTGTTGGAGCGGCTGATCGCGTTGCATGACGCCTCGACCATCGCCGCGGTGATCGTCGAGCCGATGCAGGGCTCGACGGGCGTGATCGTTCCGCCGGTGGGGTATCTGGAGCGTCTGCGCGAGATCTGCACCCGGCACGGGATCCTGCTGATCTTCGACGAGGTCATCACCGGATTCGGCCGGCTGGGCGGGAATTTCGCCGCGCAGCGGCTCGGGGTCACGCCCGACATCATCGTGTTCGCCAAAGCCGTCACCAACGGCGTGATCCCGATGGGTGGCGCGATCGTGCGGCAGCGCATCTACGACGCGTTGATGAGCGGACCGGAGCAGGCCATCGAGCTGTTTCACGGATACACCTACTCCGGCCATCCGATGGCCTGCGCCGCGGGGCTGGCGGCGCTCGAAGTGCTGGAAAGGGAACAGCTGGTCGGGCGCGCGGCACAGCTCTCCACAGTGCTCGAGGACGCCGTGCATTCGTTACGGGACGAGCCGCACGTCATCGACATCCGCAACATCGGCCTCGCCGCCGCCGTCGAGTTCGGTCCGCGCGAGGGCCAGCCGGGGGCGAGAGCCAGGGAAGTGTTCGAGCGGGGCGTGGAGGCGGGACTGCTGCTGCGCTTCACCGCCGATACGATCGCGGTGGCCCCGCCCTTCGTCAGCAGCGAAGAGGAAATCCGCACCATGGTCGAGACGCTGCGCAGCGTCCTGCGCCGCGTCACATGAGGGGCGGCTCGATCACGATCGCCCCAGGGGTGCCCGCGGGTCGTGCGGTGCGGTCTCTCGGGATCGGGGCCGCGGCGCCGATTCCGCCGTGCCGGATCAGTCGGGGCGCTCGATCAGAACCCGCCCGCCCTCGATGCGCACGCCATAGGTGCGCAGCGGCTCGTAGGCCGGCGGAGTGAGTGCCTGACCGGTCCGCAGGCAGAAGCGCGCGCCGTGACGCGGGCAGACGATCTCGCAGGATTCGACCTCGGCGCCTTCCAGGGGCTCGCCGTCGTGAGTGCACGCGTCGTCGACCGCGTAGACCTCGCTGCCGCAGCGCACCACCATCACGGCAATGCCGTCGAGGTCCACGGGCAGGGGCGAGTCGCCGTCGAGCTGCGCCGCGCTTGCCACATCCGTCCAGCTCATCAGAACATCCCGGTCTGCAGGCGCGCCGTCTCGGACATCATGCTCGGATTCCAGGGCGGATCGAAGGTCAGCTCGACGCGCACCTCGCTCACGGTGGGAATGCGCCCGATCTTGTCTTTGACATCATCCACCAGGATCTCACCCATGCCGCAGCCCGGCGCGGTGAGAGTGAGCATGACGTCGATGGAGCGCGTGCCGTCCTGGTTGGCGTGCACGCTGCAGTCGTATATCAGCCCCAGGTCGACGATGTTGACCGGGATTTCCGGATCGTAGCAGGTGCGCATCTGGTCCCACGCCAGCTTGAGCACGTCGGCTTCGGTGGCGTTGGGGGGCAGCTCCGGAGGGGCCACCCGCTCCTGGCCGATGGCATCGGCATCCTCGCCGCTGATGCGGTACAGGTTGCCCTCGATGTACACGGTGAAGCTGCCGCCGAGCGCCTGGGTGATGTAGCCGGACGTGCCGGGCTGCAGGTTGAGCTCGGTGCCGGCGGGGACGATCACCGCGCGGACTTCCCGGTTGACGACGAAGGGCTCATTGTCGTAGCTGCGCATGGGCTGCGGTCACTCCGTGGTGACGGTGTCGGCGCTGCGCTCCAGAGCGGCACCGAGCGTGTGCCAGCAGAGGCTGGCGCATTTGACTCGCGCGGGGAACTCGCGCACGCCTGACAGGGCGGCGAGCTTGCCGAGCGTGGCGTCCGGCACGGCATCCTGCTGCGTGAGCAACGCGTGGATTCTGCCGTACAGCGCCATGACGGCCGCCCGGTCCTTGCCCTTGACCGCCTCGGTCATCAGCGAGGCGGATGCGGTCGAGATCGCGCACCCCTTGCCCTCGAAGCGGATATCCTCGATGCGCTCCCCGTTCATCCGCAACCAGACGGTCAGGCGGTCGCCGCACAGAGGATTGTGCCCTTCGGCGTGCGCATCCGCGGGCGCGAGCGAACCGAAATTGCGCGGCCGCCTGTTGTGATCCAGGATCACGTCGCGGTACAGGTCCTTCAGGTCCATCAGCCGAACACCTCGCGGGCTTTGCCGAGGGCGGCGGCCAGAGCTTCGACGTCTCCTTCGGTGTTGTAGCAGCCGAAGGAGGCACGGGCCGTCGCCGGAATGTCGAAGAAGGTCATCACCGGCATCGCGCAATGGTGGCCGGTACGGATCGCCACGCCCTCGGCGTCGAGGATCGTGCCGAGATCATGCGGGTGGCATCCTTCCATCGTGAACGAAAGCACCGATGCCTTGTGGGTCGCGGTGCCGATGATCTCGACGCCGGGGATGCGGCCGACCGCGGCGCTCGCCAGGCTCAGCAGCCGCTGTTCGTGTGCGGCGATCGCTTCCTGCCCCAGGCTTTCCACGTAGTCCATGGCGGCTGCGAGACCGACGGCCCCGGAGATGTTGGGCGTGCCGGCCTCGAACTTCCACGGCAGCTCGTTGTAGGTGCTCTTCTCGAACGAGACCGTGCGGATCATGTCGCCGCCGCCCTGCCACGGCGGCATGGCGTCGAGCAGTTCCTCACGCCCATAGAGCACGCCGATCCCGGTCGGGCCATAGAGCTTGTGGCCCGAGAAGGCGTAGAAGTCGCAGCCGAGCTCGCGCACATCGATGCGCGAGTGCGGGATGGCCTGCGCGCCATCGATGAGCACCACGGCGCCGTGGCCATGCGCGGCCTCGACCATCCGCCTGACCGGCAGTACGGTGCCGAGCGCGTTCGAGACGTGAGCCACCGCGACCAGCCGGGTGCGCGCCGAGAGCAACCCGAGGAACCGGTCGAACTCGAGTTCGCCGCGCCGGTCGATCGGGGCCACCCGCAGCGTGCAGCCGGTCTGTTCGCACAGCATCTGCCACGGCACGATGTTGGCGTGGTGCTCGAGCGCGGTGATCAGGATCTCGTCGCCGCTCGCAAGGCGCGCCCGCCCGAAGGACTGTGCCACGAGGTTGATCGCCTCGGTGGTGCCGCGCACGAACACGATCTCGCGCGACGAAGCCGCATTGATGAAGCGCCGCACCCGCTCGCGGGCGCCCTCGAAGGCCTCGGTGGCCGCCTGGCTGAGCGCGTGCACGCCACGGTGCACGTTGGCGTGACAGTGGGTCTCGTAGTGCTCCACCGCGTGCAGTACCGGCAGAGGACGTTGGCTCGAGGCGGCGCTGTCGAGATACACCAGCGGCCGGCCGTTGACCATGCGGGCGAGAATGGGAAAGTCGCGGCGTACGCGCTCGACATCGAACGCGGGGGAGGGGGCGGTGCGCGGCGCGATGGCGGCCATCAGAGCATCTCCTCGAGCGGGGCGGCCTCGCTCATCTGGCCGGCGAGCTCGTGCTCGATGCGCCGGCGCAGCTCGGCGAGTTCGATTCTCGAGACCACGTCCTCGAGGAACGCCCACTTGAGCAAGCGCTGCGCCGCCTCGGGCGGCAGGCCGCGCGAGAGCAGATAAAACAGCATGTTCTCGTCGAGCTTGCCGGCGGTGGCGCCGTGGCTGCAGCGCACCTCATCGGTGTAGATCTCCAGTTGCGGCCGGACGTCGATCTCGGCCTCCGGCCCGGCGAGCAGGCCGCGCAGCGACTGGCGTGAGTCGGCGCCGCGGGCGCCCTCGTGCACCACGATCTTGCCGTTGAACGCCACACGGGCGCGGCCCGAGGCAATTCCGCGGAAGGTCTGTTCGGTGCGCGTGCGCGGCGCGAGGTGGTCGGTCAGCACGTAGGTGTCCTGGCTCTGCAAGCGCTCGCCGAGCGCCGCGGCGGACAGGGATACCTGCGCAGCCATGCCCCGCAGCCCGATGTGCACGGTGGAGCGCGCCGCAAGCGCGCCGGCGCTCACGCAAAGCAGCCTGTAGTGCGCATCTTTCGCGAGCGTCGCTTCGAGAGTGTCGAACCAGGCGGCGCGCGTGCCGGTCTGCTGCAGACGGTAATGGGCCAGGTGGGCTGACTCGTCCAGGTCGACGCGCACCGCGCTGTTGATGAAGCTGGCTTCGTCGCCTGCGCTCAGGTGTCTTTCCACCAGGGTCAGGCGGGCGCCCGCGGCGAGCGCGACCTGGGCCCGAGGGTAGGAGGCCCCGGCCTGCCCCGCCGTGGAGGCGACGAATACCAGCTCGATCCGCGACGCCTCGGTGTGCGCCTGCACGCGGATCGCGGCGCCGTCGGTGGCGAACGCTTCGTTGAGCAGCGCCAGGCGCGCCTCCGGCAGGGCCGAAACCGGCGGCACGTCGGCCGCCGCATCTGCGTCGCCCGAGCGGAGGCTGCGCACCGAGATCCCGGCGTGTGGCGCATCCGTGGGCGCAGCGTGCAGCACGCCATCAATGAAGACGTAGCGCGAAAACCCCGGCAGCGGCGCCGGCAGGTCCGGGAGCGATGCCGGGGCGGCACACGGAGCGAACCGTGCACGCTCGAGCACCCGCAGGTTGGCGTAACGCCAGTTCTCCTCACGGGTGGCCGGCAGGCCCTGTGCGCACAATGTCTCGATCGCCGCGCGCCGGCGCCCGCGCTCGATGACGCCCTGCGGCAGGGTGTCGTGGAGGGCGCCGTATTCGTCTCTCAGGCGATCGAGCAGTGCCGCACTCATGCCGGCCTGTCCGCGAGCATCCCACCCTGGGCATCGTTCCCGGCCCGGCCGTGGCGGGGCGTTGGCCGCGATTCCGGTTCACCCTCGCCGATCAGCCAGTCGTAGCCGCGCTGCTCGAGCTCGAGCGCCAGCGTCCGGTCGCCGCTGTGGGCGATGCGACCCTTGACGAGCACGTGAACGCGGTCGGGAACGATGTATTCGAGCAGTCGTTGGTAATGCGTCACCAGCACGAGCGAACGCTCCGGGGCGCGCAGGGTGTTCACTCCGTGGGCGACCACCTTGAGCGCATCGATGTCCAGGCCCGAGTCGGTTTCATCGAGCACCGCCAGCCGTGGCTCGAGCACCAGCATCTGCAGAATCTCATTGCGCTTCTTCTCGCCTCCCGAGAATCCCTCATTGACGCCACGCGAGAGCATGCTCTCGTCCATGCGCATCAGGCGCATCTTCTCGCGCACCAGGGTCAGGAATTCGAACGCATCGACCTCGGGCAGTCCGTGGTGCTTGCGGGCGGCGTTGACCGCCGCCTTGAGCAGATAGACGTTGTTGACCCCCGGGATCTCCACCGGGTACTGGAAGCCGAGGAACACGCCCTCGCGCGCCCGTTCCTCGGGCGGCAGCGCGAGCAGGTCGCGGCCCTGAAAGGTCACGGTTCCGGCGCTGACCGTGTAGCCTGGACGACCGGCCAGCACATGGGCGAGGGTGCTCTTGCCCGAGCCGTTCGGGCCCATCACGGCGTGAACCTCTCCGGCAGGCACTTCCAGGGTCAGGCCCCTGAGGATTTCCTTGCCGTCGACGGTGACGTGCAGGTTGTCTATGTTCAGCATGTTATTCATCGACTGTCAGGTGATGCCACGATCGGCCCTGCGGGCCGGGTGCTTGCGTGGCGTTACGGTGTTCATGACGCATTCGCTCAGCCAACGGCGCCCTCGAGGCTGACGGCGAGCAGGTTCTGCGCCTCCACGGCGAACTCCATGGGCAGTTCCCTGAAGACCGACTTGCAGAAGCCGCTGACGATGAGATTCACGGCGTCCTCCGCGGAGATTCCCCGTGCGAGACAGTAAAAGAGCTCGTCTTCACTGATCTTGGAGGTGCTCGCCTCGTGCTCGACCGTCGCCGAAGGGTTTTTCACCTCGACGTACGGGAAGGTGTGCGCGCCGCACTCCCCACCCATCAGCAGCGAGTCGCATTGAGTGAAGTTGCGCGCCCCGTGAGCACTCGGCAGGATCTTGACGAGCCCGCGGTAGGCGCTCTGGCCCCGGCCGGCCGAGATGCCCTTGGAGATGATGGTGCTGCGGGTGTCGCGCCCGATGTGGATCATCTTCGTGCCGGTGTCGGCCTGCTGGCGGTTGTTGACGGTGGCCACCGAGTAGAACTCGCCCACCGAACCGTCCCCGCGCAGCACGCAGCTCGGGTACTTCCAGGTGATGGCCGAGCCGGTTTCCACCTGGGTCCAGGAGATGTGCGAGTTGCGGCCGCGGCATTCGCCGCGCTTGGTGACGAAGTTGTAGATGCCACCGACGCCGTCGGCATCGCCCGGGTACCAGTTCTGCACCGTGGAGTACTTGATGTACGCCTCCTCGAGCGCCACCAGCTCGACCACCGCGGCGTGCAGCTGATTCTCGTCGCGCTGCGGCGCGGTGCATCCTTCCAGGTACGACACCTGGGCGCCTTCATCGGCGATGATCAGGGTGCGCTCGAACTGCCCGGTCTTCGCCGCGTTGATGCGGAAGTAGGTGGACAGCTCCATCGGGCAGCGCACGCCCTTCGGTACGTACACGAACGAGCCGTCGGAGAATACCGCTGAGTTCAGCGACGCGAAGAAGTTGTCGCTGTAGGGTACGACGCTGCCGAGGTAGCGCT
>JAKAFQ010000111.1 GCA_021817875.1 Pseudomonadota bacterium | reverse complement strand
GACCAGGTCGCCGAGATTGGCCCGCAGCAGCGGCTCGCCGCCGGTGAGCCGCAGCTTGCGCACCCCGAGGCCGGCGAACAGCCGGGAAACGCGCACGATCTCCGGGAACGACAGGCGTTTCTGTGACTCGAGGAACCGGTAGCCGTCGTGGTAGGCGTCCTTCGGCATGCAGTACAGGCAGCGGAAATTGCATCGGTCCATCACCGAGATGCGCAGATCGCGCAATGGTCGTCCGAGCCGGTCGAGCGGCTGCAGCTGCCCGCCAATGGGATGTACGTTGTTGCTCATGATCGGTCTGATTACCAGCGGTAGACTGTGGCGACGAAGCCCTGCGGACAGGCGTTCGGGCCCGGCGGCAGTTCGACGAACCCCTCGGTTTCGGTGAGACTCAGGAAATCTCCGGAGCCGTTCGTCGGCCGCGGCCGGACCCAGGGCCGGCCGGACTCGTCGGGTTCGATGCAGACCGGCAGGAAGTAAGCGCGTGGACCGTGCACGGTGACCGGCGCGGCGAGCGCCAGGCGCTCCGGCGCGTTGCGCCTGGCGCCCATGGAAAACTCGATCGCCGGCATCACGTAACGGACCAGGCAGATCAGCGTCGAGACCGGATTGCCCGGCAGACCAAACACTGCCTGGCCCGCCGGTCCGGTGCCGAACCACATCGGCGCGCCGGGGCGCTGGGCGATCCGGTGAAACACCTGCTCGACACCGAGCTGCTGCAGAATCTTCGGCACGAGATCGAATCGTCCCATCGAGACGCCGCCGCTCAGCACCAGAATGTCGTGGGTGCGCAGATGCAGTGCGAGGCGCTCGGCGAGCATCACCTCGTCGTCGCGGATGTGATCCTGGGCGACGCGGGTCAGCCCGCGCTGCACGAGCGCCGCGGCGATCGCGTACGCATTCGAGCGACGCACCTGAAAGTCCGCGATCGGCTCGCCGGGCTCGACCAGCTCATCGCCGGTCGAGATGACGGCGATGGACGGCTGACGGCTGACGCACACCTGCGCCAGGCCCGCCGAGGCGGCGACCGCGATTTCCGGTGCCCGCAGGCGGGTGCCGGAATCGAGCAGCAGCGAGCCCTGGCGGGCATCGCTGCCACGCCGGTGCACGTTGTGAAACGGCGTCAGGTCCGCAGAAGACCGGATCGTGGCGTAACCGTCGGCAATGTCGATCTGCTCGACCGGCACCACGCAATCGCAGCCGACCGGCAGGATCGCGCCGGTCATGACCTCGATGGCGTGGTCCGTGCGGGCGAGCGTGCCCTGCGGTGCGCCGGCCGCCTGTACACCCTGAAGTCTCAGGCGCCGCTCGCCGCGGCGCCAGGTGTCGCTGTCGCCGGCGATGCCGTCCATCGCCACGCGGTCGAACGGCGGTTGATCGCGTTCCGCGCACACCTTCTCGCGCAAGGTACCGCCGACGCATTCGCTGAGCGGCAGAGCCTCGATCGGCATGCATCGCATCCTCGAGAAGATCATCTCTTCGGCGAGGCGCGGCGTGGTCAACCCGTTGGTCGTCGACATGGCCGGAAGGGCGTATGGAGAATGAATCCCAGTCGTGATCGTCCTCTCGCCCCTGCGTATTGGCAAGTAACAATCCCATGTGACAGGATGGGCAGGCGATCCCGGAAAAAACTGCGGCGGCTGCGCGTTTCAGCGTGACGGGAGCCGCTGCCGCAGTGCCATCCTGCCTCGACCGGCCGAACCCGTGGGGGTCGGCGTGTGCCCCGAGCGACCGCCCGGCCGCGACAGACGGGCCCTGATTGAGCGTGCCACCGGCTGTGACGCCGGACCCTGCATGCTCCACAGTCAAGACAGCCCAAGACACGAATCCATCGCAGAGTCGGCCAAGCCGTCCGGACATCACCCTCCGGCCATCCGGATGAGTCACTTTACTATCGTCTCCGATCCATGGATGTAAATGTATTGCATAATGCGCCTATTATTTGATAATACGCGCCAAATATGAGGCGAATTCCTTGATATCCGATGCGATTATCAATTCTTCGGCAGGCGCGGCGACGATCCGGGCGAATGTTCTCTCGCTGATTTTGGACGGGCTGGCCAGCCGCAACCTTCCGATCGATCAATTGCTCGAAGGACATATCCAGCCGGGCCAGCTCGCCGATCCGTATTCGGAACAGGACCTTCGCCAGTACGTCGCGGTTTTCGAAAATGCTGCGCGATTGGCGCGCGATCCCTTCTTTGGGTTACGGCTCGGCCAGGAGGTCGGGATAGAGCAGTTCGGTCCCCTCGGCATCGTCATTCTGGCGGCCGGTACGCTCGGCAAGGCTCTGTGCGCCTGGGCGCGTTATTCGAGCACCTGGCAGAGCGGAACCATTACCGAGGTGGTTTCCAAGGGCGACGTGTGGGAGTGCGTCTATCAGATTTCCGACGACACCATCCGGCCCAGGCGCCAGGACACGGAGTTCACCCTCGCACTGGTGTGCCGGCTGTTCCGTGGAACGCTGACCCGGCAGTGGGCTCCCCTCGGTATCCAGTTCGAGCATGCGGCCCCCGAGGGCCTGGATACCTCGGCGGCGCGCCGGCTCTACCAACGCGCGTTCCGATGTCCGGTGGAATTCGGCTGCACGTCCAACCGGATCCTGGTCGATCGCTGCGATCTCGATCTGCCCACCGCGGGTGCGTATCACGGGCTGGCGCCTCACGTCGAGCACCTGCTGCAGAGACTGGAGCGGCCGGACCAGGCGCCGGAACGGTTGAGCGAGCGTGTCACGCGCCTGATCCGCAACCGCCTGGGCTATCAGTCGATCAGCGCCCCGGCCATCGCGGCGGTGCTCGGTCTGTCGGGGCGCACCCTGCAGCGGCGCCTGGAGCGCGAGGGTACTTCCCTGCGGGTTCTCATCCGGGCGTGTCGCCGCAGCCGCGCCGAAGCGATGCTGGCCGATCCCAGGCGACAGGTCACGACGGTCGCACACAGCCTGGGATACGCGGATACTGCAGTGCTCAGCCGTGCCTTCAAGACCTGGACCGGTGGGGCACCCCGGACCTATCGTCGAAAGCCCCGTTCCTCATCTTGATCTTCGGAAATCGAGGAAACACTCCAGATTTATGGCGCAATCGGTAAAATTCTTGGCGCAATCTACAAAATTCATATTTCTGGATCCATCATCCTCCTTCACTTTGGATCCGCTCGGCCTTCTCTATGCAAGCTGCTGAACACTCCGGCATGGGTCATCGCCTGCGCGCTGGCGCGCTCGGTGTCGGGGCCGTCACGTTCTTCGTGGTCTCCGCCGCAGGCCCCTTGGTCGCCATTGCGGGGGGGTTCCCGGTCGGGATGCTGCTCGGCGACGGTGCCGGCATGCCGGCGATGCTGCTCGGCTGCGTGGCCATTCTGCTGGTGTTCGCCATCGGGTATACGGCGATGGCCCGGCACGTGGTGACGGCAGGCGGGTTCTATGCATTCGCCGCGCGTGGCCTGGGAGGGTTGGCCGGCGGCGCCGCCGCGATGGTGGCGGTGGTGGCCTACAACGCGATGCAGGTGGGCATCTACGGGATGTTCGGCACCGCTGCCCACATGCTGCTGCTGCAGTATGCCGGAATCAACCTGCCCTGGTACCTCTACGCCCTGCTGGCCGTTGCGACGGTGGCCGTCCTCGGCTATCGGCAGGTCGACCTGTCGGCGAAGATCCTCTCTATCCTGGTGATCGGCGAGTATCTGGCGGTGCTCACCCTGGACATCGCGATTCTCCGTCACGGTGGCGCCGATGGCATCACGCTGGTCTCGTTCACACCGGCGGTGGCGCTGAGCGGCTCGCCGGCGATCGCGATTCTGTTCTGTTTCGCCGGTTTCATGGGCTTCGAAGCGACTACCATCTATGGCGAGGAGGCGCGCGATCCGGAGCGTACGATCCCCCGGGCCACGTATCTTTCGGTGCTGCTGATCGGGGGCTTCTACGCCTTCTCACTCTGGTGTCTGGTCGTGGGGGCGGGGGCGAGCCAGCTGCTGCCGCACCTTCGTGCGCTGTCCGATCCGACGAGATTCCTGTTCGGCATGGCCGACCAGTACGTCGGCCACTGGCTCTCGGCGCTCATGAGCGTGCTGTTCGTCACCAGCGTGTTTGCGGGTCTGCTGGCCTTTCACAATGCCGCATCCCGGTACTTTTACGCTCTCGGCCGTGAGGGACTGCTGCCGGCGAGTCTCGGTCACACCCATGTGCGGCACGCCAGTCCCCACGTCGGCTCGCTGACGCAGACCGCCATCGCCGCGGTGCTGGTGTCGTTGTTCGCCATCGCAGGCGCTGACCCGGTGCTCACGCTGTTCTCCTGGCTCACGAACGTCGGTACGCTGGGGGTCATCGCGCTCATGGCACTCGCCTCGCTCTCGGTGCCGGGTTTCTTCGCCCGTCGCGGCGGTTCGCTGCTGCGCACGCGGGTTGCGCCGCTCGTGGCCGCCGTGGCGCTGCTCATCGTGCTGGTCTTGGCGATCCTGCACTTCGATGTGCTGACCGGCTCGACCGGAGTGATGCGCATCCTCCTGCCGGCGACTGTGCCGGCCGCGGCCTGTCTCGGCGCGCTGCGGGGCTGGTACCTGCGGCGCACGAATCCCGACCGCTACCGCGGGCTGGGTTTTGGACTGTCCCAGGCGCCGAACTGAGCGGGGCTGCACGGAAGTCAGGGCGTGACGGCGCCTCAGCCGCTGCGCGGGCGGTGCCAACCTCGCGCGGCGGGACGGGGACTCAGTAGCCCACCGTGAAGCGCCGGCGGATGTGCCGGGGGTGCTCCAGCTCGTCGACGAGCGCGACCGCGTAATCTTCCATCGAGATGTGGCTCTTGCCCTGCACATCGACCAGCAGTTCGTCCGCGCCGAGACGGAACCGTCCGGTGCGCTCTCCGGGCTCGAGCAGCGCCGAAGGAGAGAGGAACGTCCAGTCGAGCACCGGCTCGGTACGCAGCGCCTCGAGAAAAAACCGGGCCGCTGCGGCCTCTGCCTTGTACGCTGCCGGGAAGTCGGGGCTGTCGATGAGCGCCACGCCCGGAGCGATCAACAGACTGCCGGCGCCGCCTACGACGAGCACGCGTTGGATGCCTGCGTGCCTCGCGGCCGTGATCAGCGCAGGCCCGGTGATCCCGCCGACGAAGCGCATCGCGCTGATGAGGGCATCATGCCCGCGCAGAATGGCCGCAACCGCTTCCGGCTGAGTGGCATCCGCGGCCTTCACCACCAGACCCGGACGGGCAGACACGGTGTCCACGCCGCGGGCGATGCCGGTGACCGCATGGCCGCGTCTCAACAGCTCTGTGGCGATGCGCGATCCGACACGACCGGAGATACCCAATACGGCGACGCGACTCATTGGCGATCTTCCAGGGCCGCACGTATCCGCCGGCCCACGCCCCGCAGCCGGTTCACCGGCTCGTTGGAAAACACGAAGCGGATATACTGCCCGCCGTGGGTCTCGCCCCAGCCGTCCATCGCCGTTGCGCAGATGCCCTGCTGCAGCAGGCGCTGCGCCAGGGTTGCCCCGTCGATGCCGTAGTCCGATACCCGCAGCAGCATGGACCAACCGCCCGCCGGCGTGCCGAACGGCAGGCCCGCCAGTTCCTCCATCAGGACGTCGCGCCTGTCCTGCAGTTGTGCGACGTAACCGGCCATCGTCTGCTGTGACTGCTCCAGGGCGACCGCCACGGCATCCTGGGCGATGCCGACCGGCACGACGACATTGGCCAACGACACCGCCACCAGGTCAGGCAGCAGGGTCTGCGGCGCGACGATCCAACCGACGCGCCAGCCGATCATGCGCAGCTCCTTGGCCGATGAGCCGACGGTGATCGTGCGCTCGGCCATCCCCGGCAGTGCCGCCGGATGGAAAATGCGCCGCCCGTCAAAGACCAGCCGTTCCATGGCGGCATCGAGGATCAGCAGCAGGTCATGCTCGCGACACAGCGAGGCGACCGCCGACCAGTCCGCCGCCTCGAGCATGCCCCCCGAGGGCATCGAGGGCGACATCAGCAGCATCGCGCGCGTCTTGGGACCGACGGCCGCCTGCAGCGCCGTACGGTCGAGCCGCCACGGTTCTGCGGGTGTGAACCGGAAGGGCACGAAACGGGGTATGCCGCCGGCGAGGCGCACCCGGTTCACCAGGCCCGCATACGTCGGATCGGTGACGATGACCTCATCGCCGACCTCGAGGGTTGCCAGCAGCACGTTGAGGATGCCGGACAGTCCACCGGCCGAGATGACGCACTGGCTGGCAGAGTAGGCCACGCCCGAAAGCCTGGAGACATGCTGAGCCACCGCCTCCCTCAAGCGGGTCTGTCCGACGAAGGGCAGGTAGCTGTTGTCGGCATCGACGGCGACGGCTTCACGTGTCGCGGCGAGGGCAGCCGCATCCGGTGGAATGTCGACGTCGAGGTTTTCGAGCCTGAGGAAGTCCCGGCCGGAGGCATCGGCGAGCGCCCCCATGCGGTCGACCCCGATGCCGGCGATATGCTGCAGTCGCGCAGGGCGGGACCAGGGCATGAGCATCTCCCCCAGGCACGGTGAATGATAGATAATCTACAAGATCATGAGCGCCGAGTCATCGCAACGCCCGGAACGGGCCGTATCCCTCGCCGGGCACATTGGCCGGCGCCTCGCGTTGCGCATGACGGCGATGGAATCCCCGGTACGACAGGCAGCTCGATGTTGAGTCCCCCGATCGGAAGCCCAAGCGCCATGAAAGCCGCCCGCAGCCCCATGCACAAGTCACCGAGGAAAACCGCCGCGTCCGCCAGGAAGTCCAAGGGGTTTACCGACGAAGAACGGACCGCGATGGGTGAGCGGCTGCGGGAGCTCGAGGCGCAGGCCGGCCGCGACCCGCACGCGGCAGATGGCGAGAGCGCCGTGCTCGCCAAGCTCGCCGCGCTGCCGCAGCCGGATCGGGCCATAGGCGAGCGTCTGCATGCCCTCATCAAAGCCCATGCTCCGGTTCTTTGCCCGAGGACCTGGTACGGGATGCCCGCGTACGCGAAGGACGGCCACGTGGTCTGTTTCTTTCAGAGCGCACAGAAGTTCAAGACCCGGTACGCCACGCTCGGTTTCAGCGACCGGGCGAACCTCGACGAAGGGCGCATGTGGCCGACCCGCTTCGCGCTGACGGAACTGACGGCCGCCGAGGAAGCCCGGATCGTCGCGCTCGTGAAGAAGGCGGCGGGCTGAGACCGGGCTCGCCGTCGACCGACGATGCGTCTCCTTCCAGCCCGTCTGCTGCGGCATCCGGCCGGCGTCGCCCACGGAACCGCGGCGGGCGCAGACCCGGACATCGTGCTCAGCGTGACGGGTCTGCGCAAAAGCTATCCGGAAACGCTGGCGGTCGATCAGGTTTCCTTCGAGGTGGGCCGCCGCGAGGTGGTCGGACTTCTCGGTCCGAACGGCGCCGGGAAGACGACCACCATCAACATGGTCCTCGGGGTGCTCAGTCCCACCGCGGGGCGCATCCTGATCGCCGGCATCGATCTGGCGCGGCACCGGGCCCGCGCCCTCGCCCAGGCGAACTTCTCCGCCGTCTACGCGTCCCTTCCCGGTAATCTGACCGTCGAGCAGAACCTGCGGTTCTTCGGGCTCGTATACGGCATCGGGCATCTCTCTGAGCGCGTCGCTGAGTTGCTCGAGCAGTTCGACCTCGGACGCCTGAGGCACACCAAGTGCGGAGTGCTCTCTTCGGGCGAGCAAACCCGGGTCGCGCTCGCGAAGGCGGTTCTCAACCGGCCGCGGCTGCTGCTGCTCGACGAACCGACCGCCTCGCTCGACCCCTCGGCGGCGCGCACCGTGCGCGCGCGGATCCGCCGGCTGGCCGCCGAGGGCGGCTGCGGGATTCTCTGGACCTCCCACAACATGTACGAAGTCGAAGAAGTGTGCGACCGGGTGCTGTTCCTGTCGCGGGGACGGATCCTGCTCGAGGGCGATCCGCGGGAGCTGCCGGCGCGGCACGGCGCTGCGACGCTCGAGGAGTTGTTCATCCGTCTTGCGCGCGAGCCGCTCGCCGAGTCCGCGGAGCGCGCCCTTTGAGAGCCCGTCCGGTCGCCGGCATCCTGCTGCGCCAGTTCTACCTGATCCGCGGCAGCCCGGTGCGCGCGCTGCCGATGTTCGCGTGGGTGGCGATCGACATCGTGGTGTGGGGATTCATCACACGGTACCTCAACTCGATGAGCGCCGGCCGGTTCAACTATGTGCCGAGCCTGCTCGGGGCGGTGCTGCTGTGGGATTACTTCACGCGGATCATGCAGGGGGTGAGCACCGCGTTCCTGGAGGATGTGTGGTCGAGGAACTTTCTGAATCTGTTCGCCACGCCGCTCACGACGCCTGAGTACATCACCGGTCTGGTGATCACCAGCATCGGAACCAGCGCGGCGGGCCTGGTCGTGATGCTGGTGTTGGCGAGCGCGGTGTTCGGTCTGTCTTATTTCTCGCTCGGGCTGATGCTGATCCCGTTCCTGCTCGTCCTGTTCTGCTTCGGCATCGCGCTCGGCATTCTCGCCAGCGGGCTCGTGCTGCGTCTGGGGCCGGCCTCCGAGTGGCTGGTCTGGCCGATGCCGGCGCTGCTCTCGCCGTTCGTCGGGGTGTTCTATCCGCTCTCGACCCTGCCGCGCTGGATGCAGGACGTGGGTCTGCTGTTGCCTCCCTCGTACGTGTTCCAGGGCATGCGCGCGATTCTCGCCGGTCAGACCCTGCCGGCCGGCAGCCTGACGCTCGGCGCGGCGCTTGCGCTGCTCGACGTGGCACTCGCGGGCTACTTCTTCACGCGCGTGTTCCGCTACGCCGTGCGCACGGGATTGCTGGCGCGCTACAGCGCCGAGAGCGTGTCCTGATCCGCCGGCCGCCTCAGTGAGTGGGCCGCCCACGGGCCTGGAGCCCCGAGGGCACGCGGTCCAATCGCGCCGGCCGGCTTCCCGAGCCCGGGTAACGCTGCCCGAGCCTGCGCAGAGTTCACAGACGCCCGGATCGGATAAGGGAAATGG
The DNA here is from genome assembly GCA_021817875.1 of Pseudomonadota bacterium. The sequence goes on along the minus strand of JAKAFQ010000111.1, from coordinate 1,395 downwards.
AACGGGGCGTGAGTGACATATAAAATAGATATATTACATCTATTTTATTTGCATTAGATCTATGCAAAGACCGGGTCCATCATGGCCCTCGCACTGATCACCGACTCCGCACACAGAGGTTTTGCCATGTCGCTACGAACCGTTTTGCTGGCCACCGCCATGGTCGGTCTCACCGCGGCCGGGGCCGCGGGGGCCGCTCAGCCCGCCGGCTTCTGGAAGTACCCCGCGATCCGGGGTTATGGCCCTGAGCACATCTGGCCGGGCGTCGTCGAGCGACCGCAGCCCAGCGCCAGCTACAAGGCGCTGTTCGACCTCACCCAGGGCAAGGCCGCGGCGGACACACTCAACCCGGGTCTCGATCACATCGCGCGGACGATCAATATCTTCGCGGCCGCCGGGGTACCGCTCGGACATCTGCGATTCGCCGTGATCATCCACGGCCCGGCGACGCCGATCGTGCTCGATGCCGCCGCCTATCGCGCCAAGTTCGGCCACCCCAATCCCAACCTGGCGCTGATCGCCGCATTGCGCAAGGCCGGCGTCGATCTGATGGTCTGCGGCAACGCGCTCGGGGACATGCACCTGACCCCCGCTCAGGTCAACCCGGACATCCACGTTGCGCTGTCCGCGCTCTCGACCGTGATCATCATGCAGGACCGAGGCTATGCTCTGGTCCGCATGTAGCGCACGCTCGCGCCGTCGACCGGATCGACGCCTGCGCCGGCACGGTCCGACGAGTCAACATCGCATGGCGCATCGCGTTTCCCGGCTGGCGAGCTGCGCGCTCGCCGCGATGCTCTCGCTCCCCGCGCACGGCGCGGGGCTGAGCGAACCTGCGGTCCCGCCGCAGGCTGCCCGCAGCCTGTATCCGCCCTGGTCGCATGGGCGGAACGATCCGGCAGTGCGCCGGGGGCTCGAGTTCACCGTGCCCGGGGTCGACGATATGCCGGACTTTCACGGCAGTCTCGACCATCCGGCGCTGGTGATCTTCGTGGGCGGTAACTATTACTTCGCCATGGCGCCGCTGGTGCGGGCCTTCGAGGCGCTGCACCCCCGGCTGCGTGGGCGGATCTTCTACGTGACGATCCCTCCCGGGTTGCTGATCAAGGCCATGGCGCTCGGCGGCACCTTCACTTCGGGTAACCTGACGTTCAGCGTATCGCCCGATGTGTTCGCGGCGGGTCTCAAGAAGGTGCGGGCGCAAATCAAGGCTGGACGGCTCGTGCCGCCCGCGGTGCCCTACGCCACCAACGACCTGACCATCATGGTGCCGGCCGGCAATCCGGCGCATATCACCGGGCTCACCGATCTCGGCAAGCCCGGCGTGCGCCTGGTGATGCCGAACCCGGCCTGGGAGGGGGTGGCGCGCCAGATCGAGCTCGCCCTGACCGAGGC
>JAKAFQ010000110.1 GCA_021817875.1 Pseudomonadota bacterium | reverse complement strand
TTTCGTGACCGGCGTGCCGTCGTTCAATGCGCTGACGGGATGCGGTTGCTGGAATGACGCGCAGCTGCTGCACGAAAACATCCAGCAGGTGGTCGAAGAATTGAAACTTCTGTCGCCGGCCCGCGGTCCGTTCAGCTACATTCTGGGCATGTTCTATTCGGACACCCGGGTCCGGGCGAGCACCTACCGTCCGATGCCGGCGGTCTTCGTGGATACCGCGATCACGCCCGATACGGCGACCTACGATGTCTATGGGCGGGCGACCGAGAAGGTATTCGCCCATACGAAAGTCTTCGGAGGTCTGCGTTTCAACTATGACCACCTGAGTTACGACTACGTGCAGACGATGCAGCTGGGACAGATTCCGTTCGAGTGCGCGTATTGCACCAGTCATGGCTCGAATGGGTCGACCGCGCTGGTGGGTGACGTCGGTGTGCAACAGAAGCTGGCGGCCGGCACGCGGCTGTACTTCAAATACGAACGGGGTTATGCGCCGAAGGCCTACGATACGACGGCGGTGTTGTACTGTTCCGACTACGCGAGCTATGGCGGATCGTTTCCGGAGAAATGTCCGGGCACGGGCCTGTATACCAGTGCCGCGCCGCTGACGCCGGTCGCCCAGGAGCACATCGATGATTTCGAGGTGGGCTCCAAGGGAACCTATTTCCACAACAGGCTCAGCGTGAATGCGGACGCGTTCTATACCAAGTATTCGAATTACCAGCTGCAGGTGCTGTCCAATATCACCGGAGTCCTCGAACCGCCCGGGGAGCTGACCGCCGCCGGCGGGGTCGAAACGAAGGGGGTGGAGCTCGATGCGCTGGCCGCTCCGACTGCCACGAGCACCATCGGCTTCAGCGGTGCGTACGTGGATGCGCGCTTCACCAGGTATCCCAATGCGCCATGCTGGTTCGGCCAGACGGCGGCGCAGGGATGTGTCGTGTCGGGCATACAGGCGATCCAGGATGTCAGCGGGAGTTCCCTGCCGTTCGCGCCGTCGTTCAAGGGAGTCATCACGGGCTCGCAGACGATCCGGTTGCCGAAGATGCCGTTCGATCTGCACCTGTCCGCGAACTACAGCTACACGACCAGTGCGCAGATGCAGGCGGACCAGAATCCCGCCACCGTGCAGCCGGGCTTCGGGCTGCTGAACGTGGCGGTGGGCTTCATCAGCAGGAGGGGCGATTACAGCGTCACCCTGTTCGTGAACAATGTCACGGATCACCATTACTATACGACGCTGGGGGATTTCTGGGCCGCGCCTTGGGGTGCGAACGCGGTCGTGGGCGAGCCGGCGCGTGGCGCGGTGCGCTATGCTGGGATCAGGCTTCATCTGTCCTTCTGATGCATGAGGTGCCCGGCGGGCCGGCGCGCGTGGCACCGGTCACTTGCGTCGCGAGGAGGCTTCGCGCTGCTCGATCCGCGCTGGCGTAAGACGGCCGTTGGACGGGCACGGGCGGCGCGCCCGCGCGATGCGTGTCATAGAGGGTGCGGCACGGGTGCGGCGGCGGACGAGGAGATTCCCCGGTGAGAGTGATAGGCGACATATCGCGTCTGAACGCGATGCGGTATCCTGACAAGGTGGCGTTGACGCTGGGGACGGGGAGTCTGACGTACCGGATGCTGGACGTGCGGAGCAATCAGCTCGCGCACGCGCTGCTGGGCCGGGGAGTGGCTCCGGGAGACCGGGTGGCTCTGCTCGCGCAGAACCGGCTCGATTATGCGATCGTCACGCAGGCGGTGGCGAAATGCGGCGCGATCCTGGTGCCAATGAACTTTCGGCTGGCGGCCGCCGAAATGGCACAGGTCTTGAACGATTCGGAGCCGAAGGTTCTGCTCATGGAGCCCGGTTTCCGCGCGACAATGGAGCGCGCAGCCGTCGTGCCGCCGCCCCAGGTCATCTTTCTGCCGGAAGATCCGGGCGTGACGCTGGCCGCGCCGGACATGCCGGCCGGTCAGCCCGATGTCGAAGTCGCGCAGGATTCCGCCTGCGTCATCATGTACACCAGCGGCACCACCGGCACGCCGAAAGGCGTGCTGGTGAGCCATGAGACCTACTTTCGGATGTACCTGGCCACCGCGGTGGAGGCGGGGCTGCGGCACGATGACGTTTTTCTGATGGCGATTCCGATGTTTCACGCCGCGGGCCTGAACCTGATGCTGCATCAGGCGCTGTTTCTCGGCGCGAGCGGCATCATTCACCGCGGCAGCTTCGATCCGGAAATCGTATTTACTCTGATTCAGAGCCATCGAATAACCTGCGCCGTGCTGGTGCCAACCACCCTGGGAATCCTGGCGGCGCATGCGGCGGTGGCCGCGTTCGATCTTTCGAGCCTGAGGCGGATTTTTTATGGTGCGATGCCCATCACGCCATCCATACTTCAGAGCGCATTGGCGGTCTTTCCCGGGGCAGCGTTCATCCAGATCTACGGCTCCACCGAGGCGGGGATGCTGGGTGTGCTCAGATGGGAGGATCACGCGCGATGGTCTCAGACCACCGGGCGCCCTGCGCTCCTAAGCGAAATGCGCATCGTGGACGAGCAGGGACAGGCGGTCGGGGTCGGCGGCATCGGTGAGGTCATCGGCGCCCGCAGGAGCATGGGCATGATCGGGTACTGGCGCAACGAAGAGGCCACGGCGGCCGCGATCCGTGACGGCTGGATATTCACCGGAGATCTGGCGCGGCAGGAGCCGGACGGGCTGTTTACCGTCGTCGACCGGCGCAAGGACGTGATCATCTCGGGCGGGGAGAATGTCTATCCCAAGGAGGTCGAGAACGTGCTGGCCGCTCATCCGGCTGTGCGCGAGGTCGCGGTTTTCGGCAGCGCCGAGCCGCTGTTCGGGCAGTCCGTTTGCGCGGCGGTGAGCCTGGTTTCCGGTAAAACCGCGACGTCAGACGAGCTGATCGAATTCTGCCGCCCTCGCCTGGCGGGCTACAAGATTCCGCGGCAGTTTGACTTCCTCGACGCCCTGCCCCGCAATGCGAGTGACAAGGTCCGCAAGGACCTGTTGCGGAAGTGGCACGAAGGGCAAGCCGGGAACGACGTGCATCGTCGGCAGGAGTCGCCCTGAGCGCGCGGCGTCAACACTCGCGATCCGGTGAGGGTGCCGGCGTGAGCCTCAATCTGATCGACTTCTTCGATCGGGGCGTGAGCCTCGATCCGCTGCGTTCCTGCCTGATCGACGAGCGTGGCTCGCTGAACTACCGGCACGTTCAGCTGGCGTCGTGTCGCGTGACGAACGCGCTGCGACGCGATGGTATCGGTCCGAGGACGCACATCGCGGTGTTGAGCCACAATTCGGCCCGAGCCTTCGAGTGCGTGTTGGGCATCATCCGCGCAGGGTGCGTTTGGGTGCCCATCAATGCCCGCAACACGGTCGCGGAAGTGACGGACATCCTGCACCGGACCGACGTCACCGTGTTGTTCTATGCGCGCGCCCTGGCCGAGACTGCCGCGCGGATCCTGATGGCATGTCCCGCGGTAAGCAAATCGGTGTGTATCGACGGGCCCGGGGTGGACGCGGTGGGATTCGAGGACTGGCTGAAAGATGTCTCAGACGCGATGCCGCGGATCCGTGTGCCTGCGGATGCGGTCGCGACCCTGTTCTGCTCGGGCGGAACGAGCGGCGCGCCGAAAGGGGTGATCGTCACCCATCGGACCTGGGCGCATCGCATCGGGGAGACCTTGCTGCGGCTCAGAACCGAAAGGCCGGTACATCTGGTTGCCGCACCGATGACTCATGCGGCCGGCGGGATCGCTTTGGAATTGATGGTGCTGGGCGCCAGTCACGTGATATTGCCTGGATTTGATCCGGATGCCGTGCTCGGTGCGATTCGTGAACACCGCGTGACGCACCTGTTCCTGCCGCCGACGGCTCTATATCGGCTGCTGGCTCACCCGCGGGTGCGACAGGGCGATTATTCGTCTTTGCGGTATTTCACCTATGCCGCCGCACCGATCGCACCCGACAGGCTGGTCGAGGCCATCGAGGTGTTCGGGCCGGTCATGTGCCATGGCTACGGATCAACGGAGATGGGTGCCAGCGTATGCTGGTCGTCACCGGAGATGCATCAGGCGGCGCTGCTCAGCGCAGATCGGGGACGCCTGCGCAGCTGCGGCCGACCCTCACCGCTGGCTCGTCTCGCCATCGTCAACGCAAGCGGTGAGCCCTGCCGGGTCGGGGAACAGGGCGAGCTGCTGCTGCGCAGTTATTCGCTCGCCTCCGGTTATTACAAGTGTCCCGACGAATGGGCGTCGGCCGTCGAGGGGGGCTGGTTTCACAGCGGTGATCTCGGCTTTGCCGATGAGGAAGGGTGGATTTACCTTTCCGATCGGAAGAAGGATCTGATCAATTCCGGCGGGTTCAAAGTCTACCCGTCGGAAATCGAAACCGTGCTGCTGTCTCATCCCGCAGTGCAGGACTGCGCGGTCATCGGCGTGCCGCACCGGGATTGGGGCGAGGCCGTGAAGGCGGTGATCGAGCCGAAGACGGGGATGCTCCCGGATGCCGGCGAGCTGGAGCGGCTGTGCCGCGAGAAGCTTTCGGGCTATAAGATACCGAAATCCTTCGAAATATGGTCCGAGCTGCCGCGCAGCCCGGTGGGCAAGGTCTTGAAGCGGCTCATTCGCGAGAGGTTCTGGTCGGACGAAGGACGTCCGATCTGAGGCGCAGAGCCCGCGGCACACATGAGAGATTTCACCGGCGCATGAATACCGAAAACGCCTTCGAGGTGCGAGCGGGAGTCGCGATCATCAGGCTCGAACATCCTCCGGTGAACACGCTCTCGAGACCCGTGCGGCGCGCTTTGCTCGGTGGCCTGCTGCAGGCCGAGCGTGCCGCCGAGGTCCGTGCCATCGTCATCGCCGGCGCGGGCCGAATGTTCTCGGCGGGGGCGGACATCGGCGAATTTGCCCGCGACGCGGCATTGAGCGCGCCGACTCTGGAGCCGATCCATACGCTCATCGAGTCACTTGCCAAGCCGGTGGTGGCGGCCGTGCAGGGATGCGCCATCGGTGGGGCCCTGGAGCTGGCGCTGGCCTGCCATGCGCGCGTGGCTTCCCCGGAAGCGGTGCTCGGCCTGCCGGAGACGACGCTGGGTTTGATGCCGGGCGCCGGCGGAACGCAGCGGTTGCCGCGCGCGCTCGGTCTCGAGCGCGCCGTCAACATGATTGTCGGCGGAACCACCCACCCGGCCAGGGAATTCGCGCACACGGCTCTGATTGATCTGCTGGTTGAGGGCGATGTCGTTGAGGCGGCGTGCCGGGTTGCGTTGAATCTGTCCCTGAGCGGACCACCGTTTCCGCTGCTCCTGCACAGGCAGATCGATCACCCGGAACCGGCCGGGTTTCTTGCCCACGCGCGCGCCAATGCCGCGGCTCGCCGCGACTTCACGCAGGGCATGCGACGCGCCATCGATGCGATGGAGCTCATCTTCACCGTCTCGCCGGAAGAAGGTTGCACCAGGGAATTCCAGATGTTTCGAGAGCTGCTGGCCGGCGACGAGGCCCACGCGCTCTGTCACGCGTTTCTGGCGGAGCGGGCGGCGCCGAAGCTCCTCGCAGGGAGCGACCGCGAATCCAGACCGATTGGCAAGGCAGCAATCGTGGGTGCCGGGTTCATGGGCACGGGCATCGGGATCTGCCTGGCCCGGGCAGGTCTCGCCGTGGCGCTGTTCGACCCGGACGCGAAGGCGGCGACGCTGTCCGCGGCCAGGATTCGGGAGGAGTCGGGCGCCGAGTCGCCGGTGCGCAGCGTCGGCAGTTACGCCGAGCTGGCGGATGCGGAGCTGGTCATCGAGGCGGCGCCGGAGCAATTCGACGTCAAGCGCGCAATATTCCGCGAGCTCGACGCGGTGGTCGGGCCGACGACCCTTCTCGCGAGCAACACTTCATCGCTCGACATCGACGCCCTGGCCCGTTCAGCGTCGCGGCCGGAACGGGTGCTCGGCCTGCACTTTTTCGCCCCGGCGCAGACGATGCGGCTGGTCGAGGTCGTACGGGGCTCCGGCACTTCACCGGACACGGTTGCATCGGGACTGGCCCTGGCCAGGCAAATCGGCAAGGTGCCGGTGCTATCGGCCGCAAGCCCGGGGTTCATCGGTAATCGTCTGTTTGATCAGATGCTGCTGCAGGCGCTGTCCATGGCAGCCGAAGGAGCGCGTCCATGGGAAATCGACGCTGCCGTGGAAGGGTGGGGCATGCGGATGGGTCCGTTCAGGGTCATGGACATGATCGGCAACGATCTGCTCGCAAGCGCCCGTGCGGGCAGAATCGCCACTGCCGGCACGGAACTGGCGGACCGGCTGGTGGGCGCGGGAAGGTTCGGACAGAAGTCCGGGTGTGGATGGTACCGCTATCCTCCGAATGCCCGCCGGGGCGTAAGGGATCCCACGGTGGAGTCCTTGCTGCCATCGCCCAAGAGCTCGCTGGATGCTCGATCCATGGTCGATCGGTGCGTGCTGGCGCTGGTGAACGAAGGCTCGAGGGTGATCCAGGAGGGGGTGGTACAACGCCCCTCGGACATCGATGTGGTGTTCCTGCTGGGCTACGGCTTTCCACGGCGTTTCGGCGGCCCGATGTTCTATGCCGACCGGCGCGGCCTGCCGCTGGTCGAACGTTCGCTGCGCATGCTGCGTGACCAGACCGGGGATCCATTCTGGGATCCGGCGCCGCTGCTCGCGCGTCTCGCGGCCGATCAGGCCTGTTTCATCACGGCGTCGCGCGACTGAGGTGCCCCCATGAATCCATCCCAGGCCGTGATCGTTTCCGCCGCTCGTACGCCTTTTGCCCGCTCTTGGCGCGGAGCCTTCAACCTGACGCACGGCGCGACGCTCGGCTCATGGGCGGCCTCAGCCGCGATGGAGCGTGCGGCGCTCGGGCCGGCCGAAATCGACGACGTCATGATGGGCTGTGCGAATCCCGAGGGCGCCAATGGATTCAACATCGGCAGGCAGGTCGCGATCCGCTCGGGTTGTCCGACGAGCGTTCCCGGGGTGACGGTCAACCGCTTCTGTTCGAGCGGTCTGCAGGCGATCGCCTGGGCCGCGCAGCGCATCGTTGCCGGGGAATGTGAGGTCCTGCTGGCAGGCGGCCTCGAATCGATTTCCTGCGTTCAGAACGAGATGAACCGGCACATGCTGGAGGATCAATGGATCAGGCGTGTCAAGCCGGAGCTTTATTGGCCGATGCTGCGCACGGCCGAGACGGTTGCGACGCGCTACCACATCTCCCGGCAGGCGCAGGACGAATATGGTGTCGAAAGTCAACGTCGTGCCGCGGCGGCCCAGGAGGCTGGGCGGCTCGATGCCGAAATCATTCCGGTGACGGCGCTCGCTGCCAGAAGCGATTCGCGGACCGGACGGGTGGGTACGCTGGAGATCACCGTCCGTCGCGACGAGACGATTCGCCCCGATACGACACTGGAGGGAGTGATGAATGTCCGCCCGGCCCTGCCGGGCGGGACGGTCACGGCGGCCACCGCAAGCCCGTTCTGCGACGGCGCGGCCGCCTGCGTGGTGATGAGCGAACGGGAGGCGGGCCGTCGTGGTCTGGCGCCGCTCGCTGTCTTTCGCGGCTTCGCGGTGGCCGGGTGCGAGCCCGACGAGATGGGTATAGGTCCCATCTACGCCGTGCCGAAGCTATTGCGTCGCCACGGGCTTGCAATCGAAGACATCGATCTCTGGGAGCTGAACGAGGCGTTCGCGGTGCAGGTGCTGTATTGCCGGGACATCCTCGGCATTCCGCAGGAGCGGCTCAACGTCGATGGCGGCGCAATCGCCCTTGGCCATCCTTATGGCGCCTCCGGTGCCCGTATGGTCGCCCACCTGTTGATGGAAGGACGGCGACGCAAGGTGCGGTGGGGAGTGGTCACCATGTGCGTCGGCGGCGGCCAGGGTGCCGCCGGCCTGCTTGAGATCCTCTGACCGGAGCACGGGCAGCGCAGTACGCCGCGGCTCCGGCGCCCGCAGACAGACACGCGGCCGGGGCATTGCGCGGCCGTGACGCAAGTCGTGCCCGATCTAGAAGAATTCGTCTCCGCGGCCGGACAGATCCTCGAGCACCTCCAGAATATGCTCGCGCATGCGCCGTTCCGCCAGGTCGGCCTCACGTGCGAGGATTGCGTCGGTGACTCGCCGATGCCGCGCGTTCGACTTGCGCAGCGCCTGCAGCGTGAAAACGCGGCGGAACTGTGCGGCGACGATGGGAATCCGCAGGCGCTTGAGGAAGGTCTGGACAATGCCATTGCCGGAACCCGAGATGAGCAGTGCGTGCCAGCGTTCGTTGACCACCGCATAGCGCGCACTGTCGCCTTTGCTCTCGTGCCGGTCCATGTCGTGCTGCAGCGCGCGCAGCTGCCCCAGAGTTTCCTCGCCGGCCCGCTCGGCCACCAGGCGCGCGCAAAGGCCCTCGAGTACCGCGCGTGCGTGATAAATCTGATCGATTTCTTCGCGCGTCATCCGCCGGACCGAGGCGCCGCGGAACTCCTGGATCACGATCAGCCCTTCCACGGCCAGGCGCTTCAGCGCCTCGCGCACCCGCCCACGCGTCGCGCCCGTCTCCCGCATGATGTCGGCCTCGACCAGCCGTTGTCCCGGAACGAACTGACCGGCCACGATGCGCGCGCACACGAAGTCGGCAACCTTCGCCGAGGAAACGATGGATTCCTTTCTTTTGTGCGCCTGCACGCTGGGCTTCATGAGACTGCACGCCGCCGCCACCGGGTGGTCGGGCTCGTCAGGGGATGCACGGTCGGGATCGGTTGTCGGGGAGATCGCGCCGCTATTTCGCATCACCGGACGCGGAAAATCAAGATTGACGCAGATCGGCCGCGGGCGGATCGGCTGCCAACGTTCCGGCGGCGACTGCCATCGCTAGACGCCGTGTTCCGTGCGCCGGATGATCTCATCCTGCATTGCGGCTCCCAGCTGTACGAAGTAGGCGCTGTAGCCCGCGACTCGCACCACGAGGTGCCGGTGACGGTCGGGATTGCTCTGCGCATCGAGCAGAGTAGCGCGGTCGACGACATTGAATTGCACGTGCTTGCCGCCCTTCGCAAAATACGTCCTGATGAGAACCGCCACCTTCTCGAGGTCGCGGCGCGTCTTCAGGGCCGACGGATGAAATTTCAGATTGAGCAGCGTCGCCTGATAGGGATCCTGATCGATCGTGGCGGCGCTCAGAACGGCACGCGTCGGTCCGTGTGCGTCGGCGCCCTGCATGGGCGACACCGTGCCATCGGCGCAGATATCCCCGGCCCGCCGTCCGTCCGGAGTCGCGCCGGTGAGAGCCCCGCCCGGCTGGTGCGACGTGATGGAAATCGCGGTGGGCTGGTGCGTGCCGCCGAAAGCAGTAGGGAATTCAGCGGTGGTTTCGGCCCAATACCTGTAGAGTTCTGCCGCGAGAGAATCCACATAGTCGTCTCCATTGCCGAATTTCGGACAGCCGAGACAGCGCTGCCGAAGGGCCTCGTGCCCCTGCCAGTTCGCCTGCAGCGCATGCAGGATCTCATCGAGCGAGGTCGATTTCTCGTCGTAAACCAGCCTGCGGATCGCCGCCAGGGAATCCGCGACGTTGATCATTCCAACCGGATTCAGCACGGCGCCGTTTTCGAACGGCATGGTGCGCGCGAGCACGTCCGCGCCGCTTTCGAGGCCTTCGTGCATCAGCGAGGAGCGCAAAGGGTCCGGAAAAAGTTGGCGCGATACGGACATCTCGATGTTGTTTTTCTCCGCGGCCAGACTCATGAAATGGCGCAGCTGGAGCTTGAATGCCGCGAATAAATCATCGAACGATCGGTATGACTCCGGAGAGAAATTCCGCAAACCAACCAAAAGACCCGTGTTCGGATCGACGCCGTTGTGCAGAAAGATATCGAACACGAGCGGCACGACGAACATGCCGATGGCGACGGTGCGCGATTTCCCCGGTATGTTGCCGTCCAGGCATCCGGTGAGAATATAGTCGCGCGCGTCCTCCAGCGGCACTCCGTTACCCGTGAAGTAGCTGATGTAGGATCGGTCACCCACGAACGCGGGCATTCCGAGGCCGGCCTGGACGACCTCCAGGGCCTTGATCAGCAGTTCGTTCGGCGTGCCGTCGTGCACGCGGAGGGTGAGCGTATGGTGAGGCAGGCGGCTGCGCCTGGCCGCTTCGAGCAGCAGATACGTGAGTTCGTTCGTCGCATCGCGGCCGTTGCGCGTCACGCCGCCGATCGTCCAGTTGTGCCATTTGGCAAGGCCGGCGTTCTTGGCTCGATTGGCCTTGCCGGAGATACGGTTCAACTCCATGTCCTTGATGCGAAGGCATGCCAGAAGCTCGACTACCGCCTCATCGTCGATTCGTCCGGCGTCGCGATCGTTCCGGTAA
>JAKAFQ010000109.1 GCA_021817875.1 Pseudomonadota bacterium | reverse complement strand
TCCAGAACCCACCGTGCTCGTCGACAAGCTGATTGTGAATGCGCCAAGCCGCGAGAAACCACGAATAGCAGGTATTCCCCTCCACCGCACGCGGGGTGATACCAAATCGCCGGAGCGAGGCGAGGTAAGCCGTAGTGAACTGCAGCGGTCCAATGTCGTAGGTCCCATTTGCATCTTGGGACCATGTGTCGGCATTTCCCGCTCCACCGAATGGACCGAAAGTAGCATTCGCAGTGCATCCACCGGAACGCCGTAGCGGACGCCGGTGGCGTCGGGCGGGCAAACTCGCGGACTGCAGGTCGCCGATGATTGTCGCTGAATAGACAGCCGTGCTGCGCGCATCGCCTCCCGCGACAGTGGCCCGCCTCAGTCGGTAGCTATGGAATATGGCGCTCGTAGTCCATGCGCTCGTGCAGGATACGCACGACATCGATGCCGCCTTCCACGAGGCGATAGAATAGAACATGCGAGCCGGATGGGTACTGACGATAGCCGGGTCGCACTTCGTCGCATTCCCGGCCGCGGGACGGGTTATCCGCTATCGCTTGAATGGCCCTCCAGAGCTGACGAGCATACGTCTCCGCCTGATCGAGTCCCCAGCGGTCCGCCGTGTAGTCCCATATCTCGTCGAGGTCGGCTTGGGCACGTGGCGTGAGGACGAGTCCACCCTTCACGGAGCCCTGCGTCTCTGCTTGCGTTTGCGCGCGATGAACGCCTCGAGATCGAACGGCATCGATGGTCCACTCTGCTCGCCTACGATCAAAGCAGCGCGCAACGCGTCGATCCGCGCCTCCCGTTCCTCGAGCAGGCGCAGGGCGGCGCGCATCACGTCACTCGCACTGCCGTAGCGACCATCGCTCACTTGCATCTCGACGAAGCGCGTGAAGTGCTCTCCGAGACTGAATGATGTCACTCTACCCATAATCATAGTGTACTAATTTTTAGTACATTGATCAAGACTGCGGCAGCGCTGAATCGGAAACATCATGGCCCGACTTGATCGCGGCGATGCTCTCCCGAGAGCCCATGGCGGTTCACCCAGCCTCTTGCTCAGCGTTACTTGCCGATATCGGAGCGCCGCTGTGCAGGAATCTCCCTGCGATTGCAGCCTCAGCCGCCGAGGAACGTGACTGTAGCCATGCCGGCAAACGTCATCAGGAGCGACGCAGCGACGTGAATCACCACTTCGCTGATCGCCCATGTCGCCTGTCCGCGCTGGAACGAGGAGACTACCTCCGCAGAGAAGGTCGAAAAGGTAGTCAAGCCCCCGCAGAATCCTGTGATCACTAAAAGCCGCCACTCCGGCGGGAACGCAGGGTAGCGCGCAAAGAAGGCAATTGCGGCGCCGATGACGTACCCGCCGATGATGTTGGCCGCCAGCGTTCCGGGAGGGAGCGATGGGAACAGGCCATTCAGCCGGTTGCCAAGCCACCAGCGCAGCATCGCTCCGAGCGCTGCACCGAGCGCAATTGCCGCAACGGATTTCCACATATACCCCACTCCCGCCGGTCCGTGCAGAACCCTTTTATCCGAGAATAGAAATGCATTCTTCTGGCTTGTGCAGCCGCGATAGCAAGCATTTTCGTGCTCCCATGTAGCGGCCGCGTGTAGTCGTTCAAGATCAATGCGGCGTCATGGGCGAAACTCCGAGGGCAGGCAAACCAGGACGGCCCTGAACCACTCCGATTAGAGCGTGACGGAATGTGCATGTGGCATCACACGCACACTGTGCTGTCCGGACCATCGCACCGCCATCGGCAGGCAAGCGGCCATACCAGGAACCAATGCCGGTCCTGGTTGCTGGACAGTCACTAGATAATGGGAGTACCAGTCGTCCAATGAGACGACACAGGAGCGGTATCGAACCTGAGACAGTTCGGGTATCAGCGCCACACCGTAGCCTCTCAAACCAGTCATTGTAAGAGGGACATCAGGTAGGCATCATCAGCCGATTCACGGCGGTTCTTGAGAGGAGGAATGCCATCTCCTGCGGGCAGACTATACGGACTCCCCCGCCAGCCAGCAAGTCTCGCAGGGACGCCATTGCTGCCTTACGGAGACAGGAATTCATGAGCTACCGCGAACCTTCAGTGTGGTTGAGATCTCGTTCCGGAGTCTGTCACCCTCCCCGCTCGGGCGATCAGTATGCAGACTTGCCATCAATGCTGCAGGCGCCGTGCGAAGCCCACGAGCGGAGCGCCTCCATTACAGGACGCCCGCTTCAAGGAAGACAATGCCGCGCCAATATCGGCACCGCTATCGCGGCGAGCTGCCTGACAGCGGAGTCCTCGTCCGCCAGGAGCCGCAGAGCCTGCATCGGCTCGGTTGCCCGGTGCCGAACGCGCGCCTGCAGCCCTCGACACCATATGGTGGCATCCCGATCGCCGAAGAAGAGCGCCAATGCACCGGTCGCGCTCGAGGTGATGTGGCTGAGGAGTTCCAGACCAGCGCCTCGGCCACAGTGCTGCCTGCGATCTGCCTGCCGCAGCTGCAGTGGCTCGCCGCGCATGAGTCTGCCCCGTCTGCCACCGCAACGCGCACGGCATCCTGCTACGTCGTCGGGGCGTTGCTCCGCCGACAAGCCGCCGCGATCTCGCCGCACGCCGAGGATATGCAGCGCCATGTGCTCAAACGAGATGGTACCCGGCGCGCACTGATCGCCGACGAAGAGGTTCAGGCAGTCCACAGGGCGATCGCCTTCTTCGCTGGCGAACGATCCGAATCCATTTGATGATCCGCTTGGATCGTCCATGGTCCGTTGACACCGGTCCTCCCAAGCTTCCGGCGACAACCACGCACACCGGGCTCCCCTGCAAGTGGATAGGACGGAGGACCTCTCGCGCCACGTCGATTGGAAACCGGGTTGGCGGAGCGCGGGAAGCGAGATCTCCTCGAGACACTATGACCGCTCTCATGCCTGGATCCCGACGTCCTTTACTGAGACAGGTCACAATCGGGCCCAACGATTCTTGGGTTGGCAGACACCCATTACTTTTGTAGACTCTCACGTGGGAGATGGCACTCTTCCCTTTAACCGCCGCTTGCGGCTGATGGTGCCTACCGATTTCGGCCCCGCAATAGCGAGAGGAATGGTAGTCATCATGACGATCTGGAGCCAACCAGCGCGCCCGAGCGAGCACTGTGCCTTAAGTCACTTGACGCACATACCCGACCGGCTTGCTGCGCATTCGGCCGTCCTACGGCTGCTATCCATACAGGACCGCATGAGCCCGGGAGCCGCGCACATGCCCGGGATCGAAGAGTTGCTCAGCCTGTCGAACAGGCTCGTCAACAATCGACGCGCGCTCTTCGAAAGCCATCAGAACGTCGAACCCCGCCGATCCATTGCCCAAGCGCTTGCGCGCCTGCAGCGCGCAAGCGACGGCAAGCCGTATAACGAATCTCCAGCGCCACAGCCGCGAACCGTACAATTCTACCCCTGACTGCGTCAACGGAACTCCTTATGCTCAAAATGAACGCATCAAGCGGACAGCCGCTCCAAGGCGCACTGCTGCGCTTTTACGTGCACCAGGATCACCATCAGCACGGACGGCGCGTGTGGGAGTGGCTTCTCGAACAGGGGAACAAGCTCGGCATTCACGGTGGCTCGGCTTTTCAGGTAACGGCCGGGTTCGGCAGACATCATGTGTTGCATGGAGCGCAAGCTCTCGAGCTCGCAGATGCTTCCACGGTCGAAGTACAATTCATTGCCTCTCACGAGGAAGCACACCGACTTATCGACGCGCTCATCGCGTCGAAGGTTCGACTGCCCTATTCATTTGCTCCGGCGATCTTCGGGGTCGTAACTCCCGACACGGACGACCCCCCTTCGACGGCCCCTAGGAAATAGTCATGAGACCCATGCAACCGATGACGTGTTTGATTGCAGTGCCCCTACCACCACTTTTCGCTAAACGGTCGACCGTGCGACCCTCTGACCACCGACAGTACCGCGCCCACTGTCTTGCCAGATGCGATAGAGTTTCTCTTCCACTAGATCGAGCGCTCCATCGCCGTCCAAAACACACAACGCAGTATCTGATCAAAAACTCGTGATGCGGCTGACCCAGACAATCATGAACTCGCACCATGAAGCCTTGAGGGCGCCTCGAAAAATTGGCCCTGTTGCCTTCAGTGACGAAGTCGTTGGAGTTATAATGAGGCATGAACATGCAATTCGGCTTCTACGACCTGCACAAGCGCTTCTCCAAGCTCTCTGAGGCGGGCGATGCGCTCGAGCGGCTCGATGCAGTGATCGATTGGGAAATGTTCCGAGCGGAACTTGAGCGGATAGACCACAAGGAGCGCAAGTCGGCGGCCGGACGCAAGCCGATGGACCGGGTGGTGATGTTCAAGATGCTCATCTTGCAGAACCTGTATGGGCTATCGGACGAGGCGCTGGAGTACCAGGTGAGCGACCGGCTGACGTTCATGCGGTTTCTGGGCATTGACTTGGCGGGTACGGTGCCGGATGCCAAGACGGTATGGCTGTTTCGCGAACGACTGCGGGAAGGCAAGGTTTTCGATCGGCTGTTTGAGCAGTTTCACCATGCGCTGGCTGCTCACGGGATCAAGCTCAGCAGCGGACAGATTGTGGATGCGAGTTTTGTGGAGGCACCGAGGCAGCGCAATACCCGGGAGGAGAACGAGACGATCAAGGACGGGGCGATCCCGAAGGATTGGACGAAGAACGCTGCGAAGCGGTGCCAGAAGGACATCGATGCGCGCTGGACGAAGAAGAACGACGAGGACCACTACGGGTACAAGACTCATGTGAGTGTGGATCGCAAGACGAAGCTGGTGATCGAGGAGCGCGCAACGGCGGCCAATGTGCATGACAGCCAAGTTTTTGATGAGTTGCTCGGTGCGCCCAAGAAACGAGGGCGGGATGTGTGGGCCGACAGCGCGTACCGAAGCGCCGAGCAGGAACAGGGCTTGAAGCGTCAAGGGTTTCGCAGTCATGTCCACGAGAGAGCCTATCGGGGTAGGCCGCTCACCGCAGCGCAGCAGCGGGAGAATCGGAAGAAGTCTCGCGTGCGCGTACGGGTCGAGCATGTGTTTGCAACGATGACGCAGATGGGTGGCATGACGGTGCGCACCATCGGAATCGAGCGGATGCGGGTCTGGTCAACGATGAAGGCGCTGAGCTACAACCTCAAGCGTCTCGAGGTGCTGATCAGGCTGCGGAAGATTCCGATTGACGGGATAGGTGTGCCTGCCTGATGGGCAGGGGCACAGTGGAGGCAACGGAACGCCTCCGAAGAGCCGAAGAGATGACCAAATCCGGGGCGATTTGCCCGGTGTATCGATTCGGACAGTAATTTCCCTCGTTTTCAGTCCTCATGAGACTGTTGACGACAGATTGATAGAGGTTCCCTTGAGTTCTCCGGCCTCCATCGATCCGAAGTCGACACTGCCGGCCATTCGCATGGTTGCAATACCTTCCGATACGAATCCAGCGGAGATATATTCCGCGGCCGGTTGATGTCACTAATGGACTTGGCAGCGGCACTTGTCGCCACTCGCCGCGCCAGGGGACGGCCAGTCACGATCGCTACCGATGGAGGTTGAGTCCATGCACCGCATCTGAGCCCGCCGGTTGGCCTCACGTGAGCCCATAGAAGCCCCGCGGCGCAGAAACCCGTCGGTCGACATCGAATTGTAACCACAGGGTCAGTAGCTCTTTCATTCACCGACAAGGTACAATATTAGGATTAGGAATGGCGACTGGCGACAACAGATCAATCCGCGGCTAGGCTCACGCTCAAGAAGCCGCGATTCCCAATGACCGAGAGGCCGCCCGGAAATGCAAGGCTCATTCTTTCGATTTTACGTCCACGAAGATCATCGTCATCACGGTCGACTCGTTTGGGAATGGCTGCTCGAACAAGGCAACAAGCTCGGCATGCGAGGCGGCTCTGCGTTCAAGGCGATGGCGGGGTTCGGTCGGCACCACGTGTTGCACGAAGCGCGATTCTTCGAGCTCGCGGGCAGCCTCACTGTGGAAGTGGAGTTCATTGCGACACAGGAGGAGGCCCAGAAGCTTCTGGACCTGTTGCATCAGGAAAAGATTCGCCTGTTTTACGCCTACACGCCGGCATCCTTCGGGGTGATCAACCCCGATGCGTCCGACCCACCGACCGTAGGTGACTGTTGATGTCGCTGAACAGGCGCGCTCGGTCCGACGGCGCGGAATCCCCTGCACCGTTGCCTCGCTTGAACTCTTCCACCCGGGCAGCCGAAATCGGGCGCACCATGTCGAGGGCCTCGTAGCGAACAGCGGCTTCCGCATCGATGCACATTACGCTCACAAGGGGCCCATGCTCACACCAGTAGCGGGACTCCCGTGCAAGGTCGGTGCACTTCACGATCCAACCCGGTCGGCCGCGCGCCGCTTCGACTAACTTGTGGGCCACGTGCTCATTGAAAGACGGCAATCGGAGCGCCCTGCACCGCTGGTCCAGGAGACGACGAAGTTGCGGCGCCGTCGCCAATGGCATGCGCACGGACATCGCGCCATACCGCCAGGGCCGCATCCGGTGGCGTTCTTTCTCATTATCAACGTCGACCGCCGTCAACACACCCGCGATCTTGCCGTGCAGTCTCCTCAGGAAGGACACCATTGCGCTACCGTTGCACTGGAAGTGATCGAGCAACAGTACTCCCGCCCTGCGGTCCGCGGCAGTCCACAGCCGAAAGCGAGCGGTGCGGCGGCCAACCTCGAGCGTATCCACCCCAGGATAAGCGTGCTCCAATGCCTGGGTGATGTCATCGAGAGTCACCGTAGAAATCGAGTAAGCGCACGGCACGGCGGCGGCTCCAAGCCGTGCTTGCACCTGCGCGAGCACCGTCGATTTGCCGCTGCCGCGCGGACCGCACAACGTCAGGTGCTCGCCCCGCAACAGGCGTTGCGCCAGTTGCGTGGTCAATTCCGATAATTGAGGATGCACGGGGTCGGCCTGCTCGTTTTACCCGGGAACACTCCCGTTGCAGGCATCATCAGTCGCATTCGCGGCATTCCGGGGAGGCATGCCATCTCCCATCCCAGAGCAGAGTCTAGGACTGCCGGGGTGCTTTCGGCAAGCGCCGGACGAAGACGCCGCGCTTGCCGGCCCATCTTCCCCTGTGTATATTGACTCGTAGGGAGATGGCATGCCTCCCGTAACAAGAACCGCCGTCTACGGCTGATGATGCCTACCCGAACCATCGTAGTTGCGGTGGAGTGGTAGCGCATGAGACCCGAGTTCGTCCCGAGTCCATTCTCGACGTTGCGCATGCGACGCAGGCTCCGCGCGGAATCCGCACGTGACGGTGCATTCGAACCCCGTATTCGGCTGACACGCAGGTCGCTTGCGCCGGGAAAGGATGCGACGTGACACGGGCCATCCTGCTGCAGATCTCCCAGGTCCTCGCCGTTCTCTCACTGGCGCCGCTCCTGCAGGGCATCATCCTGCAGTGGGAAGAGCGCGTGCAGCGTGCCCAGGGACCCGGCATCTTCCAGCCCTACCGCGATCTCTGGAAGCTCTTCCACAAGCAACTCGTGGTGCCCGAGACCGCGAGTTTCATCTACTGGGCCACACCTGTCGTCGCCTTCACCTGCATGCTCACGGTGCCGCTGCTCATCCCAGTACTGACGAATTTCCCGCTGCCGCTCTCGGACATGGGCGACATCCTCGGCGGCGGGCTCATCCTGACCCTAGGATCCTTCTTCATCACGCTGGCCGGGCTCGACTCCGGCAGCGCCTACGGCGGCATCGGCTCATCCCGGGCCGTAATGCTCGGGATTCTGGCTGAGCCGACATTGATCCTGGTGTTCGTGGGAATCACGCTGCTCGCCAAGTCCATGCTTCCCTTCGTGGTTAATCATCTGCTTGCGGGTCACCCGGCGGTGTTTTGGAGTCCCGCTCACCTGTTTCTCGTCGCGGCATTTTTCATCCTGCTGCTCGTCGAGACCGACCGGCTCCCAATTCACTCGAGCACCCACATCGAGGTGTACATGATCGAGGAGGCGCGGATCCTAGAGTATTCAGGACCGCTTCTGGCGCTGCTACGGTGGGCGTCGGCGATGAAGCAGTTCATTCTCTACATCATTTTCTGCAACGTCCTGCTGCTGCCCTGGGGCCTGTCCATCGAGGGAACGGCCCTCGGAGCCCTCGGCGCTGCAGCGGGACTGCTCGTTAAGTTCGCCGCCATCGCTACGCTGGTGGTATTCGTGGAGACCGTCCAGTCGCGACTGCGCTACTACCGCTATCAGGAGCCGCTCGCGGCCTCCTTCCTGCTCGCGATTCTCGCCATCGTGGCCAACCAGATGAGATAGCGATGTTCGCCGCGCATCTCCCACCGCTTGCCGGGTCGCTGTTCAGCCTGCTTGCCATCACCAGCCTCCTGCTGGCGTTCGTCATGCTCGGCTCACGGTGGCTCAATGCCTACCTTGGCGCGTTCGCCCTGCAATCCTGGCTGATCGCCATTCTCTCGGCGGCGGTCGCCTACTACGGCGGATTCCCCGAGCTGTACGGTATCGCGGCCCTCACCGCGCTGTTTCGTGGTCTGGTGCTGCCGTACCTGCTACTGCGCATCACGCGCCGCCTCAACGTCGACCGCGAGCTGCACGAGCGGCTCTCACCGAGCGCGAGCCTCGTGGTCGGGGGGCTGCTCGTGGTGTTCGCCTTCGTGGTAGCCGATCACCTGAGCACCGCGCTCGGACTTGAGGGCACCATCGCCGTGCTCGCCCTGACCGCGATGCTATCCATGAAGCTCATCGGCTTTCTCATGCTCATGGTGCGCCGTGAGGTCGTGAGCCAGATCCTGGCCCTGTTGGTGATCGAAAACGGTATCTTTCTCGGCTCACAGATACTGGTGCCCGGTATGCCGCTGCTGATCGAGCTGGTGATCTTGTTCGACCTGCTGGTGGTGGTGGCCTGCTTCGGAGTCCTCGTGCGCTACCTCGTAGTGCATGCCGGCACGACGAGTACCCGCGATCTGACGAGGCTCGTCGGATGAGTCCCTCGATCCTAGTCGCGGTCATTCTGCTGGCGCCGCTCGCCGCAGTGTTAGGCTGCCAGCTCATCCGTTCGCCGCGTTTCGCGGAGTACCTCAATCTCGCAGCCTCGATCACCGTATTCGCGGCGGTGTTGAGGCTGCTGCCCATCGCCCTGCGCGGACCCTACGTGATGCTGGGTGGCTACATAATCGTCGATCCTCTGGGAGCGTGGGTGCTGCTCTCGTGCAGCGCGGTTTATTTTCTCGCCTCTCTATACGCCGTGGGGTACATGCGCGCATTCGACGCACCGCGGCGGCTGCACCGCTTCTACGCTCTGTTTGCGGGATTCGCGCTGACGATATTTCTCGGACCGCTGATGAATAATATCGGAGTGTACTGGATCGCGATCGAGCTCACGACGCTCGTGAGCACCTTCCTGGTCGGTTTCGAGAAGACCCGCGAGGGAGTCGAGGCAGCCTGGAAATACATCGTCATTGTCTCCGCGGGCATCAGCCTGGCGCTGCTCGGCATCGTCTTCTATTACTGGAGCGCCAGCCTGCACCTTGGGCCCACCTACAATCTCACTTGGGCGACGCTGCGCTCGGTTGCCCCGCAGCTGAATCCGACCCTGGCGCTCGCGGCGTTTCTGCTAGTCTTCATCGGCTTCGGCACCAAGGTGGGGCTCGCTCCGATGCATACCTGGCTACCAGATGCGCACAGCGAAGGTCCGGCGCCGGTCTCAGCGATGCTTTCTGGCGCACTGCTCAACACCGCGATGATCGGGATCGTGCGCTTCATCCACGTGACCGACGCGGTGCGCCTCGGTACCCTGCCCCGCACTGTGGTGGTAGTAATCGGGGCGCTGTCCCTTGCGATCGCCGCCCTGTTCATCACGCGGCAGACCGACGTCAAGCGATTGATGGCGTATTCCAGCGTCGAGCACATGGGCGTGATGACGCTGGGGTTCGGATTCGGCGGACCGCTCGGGGTCGCAGGCGCGCTCTATCACATGCTCAATCACTCCCTGAACAAGTCGCTGATGTTCTTTGGAGCGGGCAGCATGATGCGCTGTTATGGTACGAAGAACATCCGACGCATAAGGTTGGTCGGCAAGAACTTCCCCGTCGTTGGGGCCCTCTGGCTCGCGGGCGCGGTTGCGATCACCGGAGCGCCACCCTTCGGTCTGTTCGCGAGTGAACTCACGATCCTTCGAGCCGGATTTCAGACGTCGGGCATTTGGGCCGCGCTGGCGATGCTCGGCCTTCTGATCATTATTTTCATCGGGTTCCTCAACCACTTTCGAATCATGTATTGGGAACGCCCGGTGGAGGAGCCACGAATGCAGGCCGCCGTGAGCACCTGGTGCATGGTGCCGATGTGGCTCGCTCTGG
>JAKAFQ010000809.1 GCA_021817875.1 Pseudomonadota bacterium | reverse complement strand
GGCGTACACGAGGTCAACGGGAGCGAAGGCGAGGTCGTCTTTCTCCAGGTCGCCGACATACAGCTCGAGCCCGGGCAGCCGACCGGCAAACCGGTTGCCGCAAGCGCCGCGGCCGAATGCGGTTACGCGGCGTAGGCCAGCACCGCAACGAAGTGGCACGCCGTGCCAGCGAGAACGAATAGGTGCCAAACGAAGTGATTGTAGCGAGCACGTTCATCTCGGGCATAGAAACCGACTCCCACCGAGTACGCGAATCCCCCGGCCAACAGCCAAAAAAGCCCCCACGGCGCAAGATGGCGCCACAGGGGCTCTATGGCGACGAGGGCAAGCCAACCCATTGCAAGGTACAGGGACGTCGAGAGCCGCGGATGGCGGAGCCCGGCCACGGCCTTGAACATGATGCCTAACAGCGCGAGGCCCCAGACGAGGCCGAACAGCGTCCAGCCCCAGGGGCCGCGCAGAACAACGAGCGTGAACGGCGTGTAGGTGCCGGCGATGAGCAGATAAATCGCTCCGTGGTCCAGGTGCCGGAATACCGACTTGACCCTGCCCCTGGGCAGCGCATGGTAGAGCGTCGACGCGAAGTACAGGAGCAGCACCGAAGAGGCGAATACGCTCGCGCCAACCACACGGGCCGCGCCGCCGGATTCGGCTGCGAAGACGATGAGAACGGGCGCCGCCACCAGCGCCGCGAGCAACCCTATGCCGTGGCTGACGCTGTTTGCAATCTCCTCCCCGAGGGACTGTGGGCGTTTCGCGAGCGCGCGGGCCTCGGGCATGGCACGCGCCAAGCTACCGGACTTGGTTATCCGCGGGGATGATTCAGGTCAAGGCATTGGGCGCAGCGCTTGGGCGCCAGAATCTGAGACTGGGCTCTGTTAGCCCGGCGCGCCTCAATCCTTGGCCGCGAGGTAATCGTGTGCCCGGCTGACGATGACCGCGGCCGAGGTCTCTGTGCAGAGCTCTTCTGCGAGCTGCAGGGCTTCGTGCTGCATGCGGATGTCGAGCGCGGATGGGGCGGAAAACAGTCGACGAAGACCGGCCTCGCGGATTTTCGCTGCCAAGTTACGCTCGTCGTCGGAGCCCTGCAGGGCTGGGAGCCCAAGGACGGGTCCGCCGGAGACCCAGGTGGTCGCCTCTGTGTCGAAGATGCTCTTTCTCATCGGAAGCTCCTTGCCGGCAGGAAGTGTTCGAGAACTGCGGAGGCCTCCCAGACTTTGTGCTTGAGGAGACGGAAGCCCTCGTCACTGACCGGCTGCGAGAGGAGTGCGTGCCGGTGCTGCATCGCAAGGCGAACGATGTCCTCGGCGAGCGTCTCGTCGAGCGCGTCTGCCTGAGTGAGTCGGCCATTGGGCGAGGCATATCGCTCTACGAGCACGGCCAGTTCGTGGGCGACACGCCTCGCGTAGGCGCGTGCCCCGGGGTCCTCCCGGAGTGCTCTGGCAGCAACGCGCTGCTCGAGGATGTGTACCTCGCAGGCTTCGAGGTCCCGAGATGCTTGCTCGATTTGCGGGACGTAGTGCTCGCTGGATTCCACGTGGCTCTCCTGATATTGACGTGCCTGAGACGCGGGATGAGCCGTCTAGCGAGAAGGTTTAAACGACAGCGGTGCGCGCGCATGCCTGTGCCCGCGATTGCCTCCGTCACCCCGTTCGCGTTGCGCCGCATGCGCGTAGTCTTTCCGGGCTGCGGCGCGTCGGGAAACCTTCTGCGCGAATAAACTCCACTCGCTTCACTTCCCAGGTAGCGCGCGAGCATCCGGGCAAGCGTCGCCTGGGTGGGGCCCCCGAGCTCGGGGGCGTGGGCTTCGAGCTTGGCGGCTTCGATGTCGACCGCCCAGTCCTTGGCCTCGGCCTGCGTGCGAAAGTTCCTGGTGAGGCGTTTGCCCGCCGCGTCGAAGGCTTGCGCGCGCCAGCCGCCCCGGTGCTTGAAAGTCGTCGCCATCTCGCTTAGTCCTTAAGTTCAGACGAAGCCGTGTAGCGGGCGCTGTTTATCTCCTGCGCGTGGCCCTTGGGGCGGGCGGTGCTACCCGCACTGCTACCAGGGGCGGCATTTTCGGCAGAAATAAAAAGAGCCTTCCGAAGAAGGCTCAGGCAATCATGCCGTTAATCTTGGCTCCCCGAGTAGGGCTCGAACCTACGACCTGCGGATTAACAGACGTGTCGGGACTCCGCGAGGCGCAGTTTGCGCGTGTCTCGCGGAGTTGTCCAGCAAGCCGGCACCACGACGAAAACGCTCCAGGATCGCTCAGGAACGTCGCGCGTTACCGCTGCTGCTCCGACACACCGGCACCAGCGGCGCCGGCGCAACGAGAGCCGCTATTGCGAGGCCGAGGCCCTAGTAGGCGCTCTGAGCGCTCGGGCTGGCGGCTGGCTGCTGCTTCCGGTCCTCGTCGCCCCGGTCGATCACTGAGGCCTTGCCCATCACCACGGTGAGCGTATCCGGGTAGTTGTATCCGGTCCCCTTCTCGTGGTCGATGATGGCGCCGATCCCGCCGCCGAA
>JAKAFQ010000808.1 GCA_021817875.1 Pseudomonadota bacterium | reverse complement strand
CTACCGGACTTCGGAGGAGAAAGACGCGCTCGAAGTGGCCGCCTACACGCCGGGCGACACGCTATGGGCGCGGTTCGAGATCATCGGCTACCAGCTTGGGGAAGGGAACCGCTACTCGGTGGAATATGGGTTGAAGGTGCTGAAGGCGGATGGCTCGCTGGCGTTCGAGCAGCCCGATGCGGCGCAGACCGACGGGGCGCCGTTTTACGCGCAGCGGATGGTCCCCGGGGTACTTAGCCTGAGTATCCCCAAGGACATGGCCAAGTCTAATTACACACTAGTAGTGACGGTCACCGACCGGCTCAGCGGGCGCACGGCCGAAGCGCGCCAGACATTCTCGGTTGAATAACCCGCACAACTGGCGGCAGAGGATTCTGGGGTAAGCGGCACTAGGAAAGCAGGCGCAGGCTTCCGCGCCAGCCAGGACTATGCCTTTATTTCGCACGCGCAGCGCCGCTCTGTTCGGCATCCACGCCCAGGTCATCGATGTGGAAGTGGATATGTATCCTTCGGGGAACACCCGGGATTTTGTCACCGTCGGAATGCCGGACACGGCGGTGCGGGAAAGCCGCGAGCGCATCAAATCGGCGCTGATCAACTCGGGCTTCGGCTATCCGAGCAAGAGCGTGACGATCAACCTCGCCCCAGCGAATGTGCGCAAGGAAGGCGCGGGCTTCGACCTGCCGATGGCGATGGGGATTTTGGGAGCGATGAACGTCGTCAAGCCCAGCGACCACCTGCTGCTGGCGGGGGAGTTGTCGTTGGACGGCTCGCTGCGTCCGGTGCGCGGGGCTCTTTCGATGGCGGTCTGCGCCCGGCGCGAGGGGATCCGCAACCTGCTTGTTCCCGCCGACAACGCGGCGGAGGCGTCGGTGGCTAAGGGCGTGAACGTGTTTGGGATGAGAGACCTGCGCCAGGTGGTCGAATTTTTGAACGCGCCGGACCAATTTTCTCCCGCCGCCCCGGTCGGTGGCGGGGAAAGCGCCCGGGACGACGCAGTTAGCGATTTCGGCGACGTGCGTGGGCAAGCCTCGGCCAAGCGGGCGCTGATGGTGGCTGCTGCCGGCTCGCATAACGTGCTCATGATCGGTCCGCCTGGCTCGGGCAAGACGATGCTCGCCCGGCGTTTCGCCGGCATCCTGCCCCCGCTGAGCTTCGCGGAGGCGCTCGAAACGACGCAGATTCATAGCGTTGCGGGGATTCTGGCGCCGGGTTCCGGGCTCCTCGCCACCCGTCCGTTCCGCTCGCCGCACCATTCGGTTTCCGATGCCGGTCTTCTCGGGGGAGGCGCGGGCACGCCGCGGCCCGGGGAAGTGAGCCTGGCGCATAACGGCGTCCTGTTTCTCGATGAATTGCCCGAATTTCCGCGCAACGTGCTCGAGCAGTTGCGGCAACCACTGGAAGAGGCGAGCGTCACCATCGCCCGCAGCAGCATGACGCTATGCTTCCCTTCCCGCTTCATGCTGGTGGGGGCGATGAATCCGTGCCCGTGTGGCTACTACGGCGATACGACGCGCGAGTGCCGCTGTACCGGCGCGATCATTCAGCGCTATCTCAGCAAAGTGAGCGGGCCGCTGCTTGACCGGATCGACCTGCACATCGAGGTGCCCGCGGTGGCCTACCAGGAGTTGCGGGGCAGCCAGCAAGGCCAGCGTTCGGCCGAGATGCGCGAGCGCGTGGAAGCGGCGCGAAGCATCCAGTCCGAACGCGGCTTCTATAACGCGCACGTTCCGGCGCGCGAATTGCGCAAGCTCTGCGCGCTCGACGACGCGGGCGAACGGACGCTCGAAATGGCCGTCCGCCGTATGGGTCTGTCGGCGCGCGCCCACGATCGGCTTCTGAAGGTCGGCCGCACGATCGCCGACCTCGACGGCGCAGCGAGCGTCAGCGCGAAGCACCTGGCCGAGGCCGTGCAATACCGCAGCCTGGACCGCAACTACTGGAATTGAAAGACCTTCCCTACCCCTGGAAGCCCGGCAAGCCGCTAGACTAAGGCCAGAAGGCCGTAATCAGAGTATCAGGGAGGAACTTTCATGAAGGGATTCATGCTCATTACCCTGGCAGCGCTGGCTCTGCCCGCTTTTGCGCAAGCCCAGTCCGGCGATGTGCTAGTACACATGGTCGTCACGGCGGAGAGCCGCCATGGCCGCACGACGCCGCTGATCGCGCAGGGGGAAGTCACCGCCTATCAGGGGCGCGAGAAGGAAAAGATCGAAGGCTGGCTGCCCTTGCGGGGAGACCATGCGGCGTTGGAATTGTTCATCCTGCTCGACGATGTCGCCAACACGAGCCTCGCCACGCAACTCGAGGACATCCGGACGTTTATCGAGGAGCAGCCTCGGACCACGGCGATTGGGGTCGGCTACATGCAGAACGGGACGGTCCAGGTCACTTCCAATCTCACGACGGATCACGAGGCCGCCGCGAAATCGCTACGCATGCCGTTGTCGAGCGCCGTGGCCGTGGCGAGCCCCTACTTCTCGCTTGAAGACCTCATCAAAGATC
>JAKAFQ010000807.1 GCA_021817875.1 Pseudomonadota bacterium | reverse complement strand
AGGTGTTCCACGGCCTGGGCAGCGACACCAACGACCGGCAGATCGGCATCGAGCTCTCCCTGCCGATCTTCAGCGGCGGCGGCGACACCGCCCGCATCCACCAGGCGCAATACCAATGGATTGCCGCCAAGGACGCGGTCGAGCAGGCTTCGCGCTCGACGGTGCAGCAGGCTCGCGATGCGTATCTGGGGGTCATCACTGGCATCGCCAACGTGCGGGCGCTGCGCCAGGCGCTCACCTCGAGCGAGACCGCCTTCAAGGCGACCGAGGCCGGCTACAAGGTCGGCACTCAGACCGAGGTGGATGTCCTCACCTCCCTCAGCGCCCTGGTGCTGGCCAGGACCAACTACGCGACCAGCCGCTACGGGTACATCAACAGCGTCATCCAGCTGCAGCATGCCGCCGGCACACTGACCCGCAACGCGGTGCAGGTCATCAACGGCTGGTTGAACACGCCGGTGCCGGTCTCGCCCGGGGAGATCACACCGGCCGGCATGACCCCGCCGTCGCCCGGGAACCGGTAGCCGCTAGCGATAGTCCCGGTAGGATTTCTCCTCGAGCAGCCGCGATCCGAGCGCGAGGCTGATGCGCTTCTTGAGCGCCGCGCGTCGATCGTTCTCGATGTAGACGGAGCGGGCGAGCTCGATGAACTCCTGGTCGAAGACCCGTCCGCCCTCCTTCTCGCGGATCCGGTCCTCGATGTCCCACAAGCGCTCGTTGACCGTCTGCAGTGCCCGCTCGTCGGCGGCCACATCGGTCTCGCCCCGGGCTTCGTGCCAGGCGTGCTCGAGCAGCTCGAGCTCGAGCCGGACATTCGCGAGCTTCGCCTGATCGGCGATGCGCTCGGACTTGATCCTGAGGATGGTGATCTTGTCGAGCAGCTCGCCCGGGGAAATCGGCACCAGGATGTCTTTCATACCCCGTATGCTAACAATTCGTCGAGCCGGTCGGTCACATCCGCGGGGCCGATCAGGTCCATGACGCCCGGTTCCTCGATCTTCTCGTTCCAGGGCAGTTCCCCGGGCTCGCGGCGGCGGAAGCGCCGGGCGGCAGCCGGATAGGCGTTCACGCACCACTGGCGCGACAGATAGGGCCCGCTGCGCTCGGGATTGGTGGCCGCATACAGCCCGATGACCGGCGTCGCGACCATGGTCGCCATGTGGGCCGGTCCCGAATCCGGACTGAGCAGCACCGTGGCCCGCTTCAGCAATGCCAGCATCTGCGGCAGCGTGTCCCGCCCGATCTGGTTGAGGAGCGGCACGGCCGCCGCACACGCAATCTCCTCTCCCATCCGCTTCTCCGGCTGCGTCGGCCCGCCCGCCAGGATCACGCGCATCCCGTGCCGGCGCACGGCATGGTCGGCCACCTGCGCATAACCGCGCGCACTCCAGTTGCGCAGCGCATGGCTCGAGCAGGGGCTGATGACGAGCGTCCGCTGCCCGTCGGGAATCAACCGCTCGGCGTAGGCGAGCGCCTCGGCGGGCAGAGGCACGTCCCAACGCAGCACGCGCTCCCGGATGCCCAACGCCGCCGCGAAGCCGAAAAAACTGTCGAGCACGTGCTCGCCCGACCGGGGGGCGATCCTCGCGTTGGTGAACACCCACTGCAGCTCGCGCGCGCGCGCCCGGTCGAATCCGAGACGGGTCTCGGCCCGTACCGCACGCGAGAGGAGACTCGCCCGCAATGACAGCTGCATGTGCAACAGGACGTCGAAACGGCGGCCATCGAGGCGCGCGCGCAGCGCACGAGCCGCCTGCCACCCGGCCCGCTTGTCCACGGTGATAAACTCCACCCCATCGATGAGCTCCATCAAGCGCGCCTCGGCCTTGCCGATGATCCAGGTCAGCTGCGTCTGCGGCCACACGCGCTGCAGCGTACGCACCACCGGCACCACGTGGCAGGTGTCTCCGAGTGCCGAGAGTCTGAGGATGCAAACGCTGCGTGGCGGTCGATCTGGGGGCAACATCCGGGACATCGAAGCGAAGGGTACCGGGCGGTGAACGGAAGCTGGCCGCTCGGGTCCGCGGTCAAGCGCCTGGTCTGTGCCGGGGGCGCCATGCTATACAACGCCGCACTCGCCCGCAATTTCAGTCCATGCTGGTTCGAGCCGGAATTCTGGGCGGGGCGCGGGGAGCTCGCCGGCACGGCGCGCGGCCGCGGTACGACACACTACGTACGCACCGCCGGGCAGGAGCTGGTCCTGCGGCATTACCGGCGCGGCGGACTCGCGGCGCGCTTCCTGGCGGACCGGTACCTGTGGCACGGGGAAGACCAGACACGCCCCTTCGCCGAGTGGGCGCTCACTCATCGGCTCCATCTGGCGGGACTGCCGGTGCCGGTGCCGGTAGCCGCCCGCTATGTCCGGCAGGGACGCCTCTACCGTGGCGAAATCGTCCCCGGGCGGCTCGCGTCGGTGGGATCCCTGACGGAAGCACTGCACGCCGGCCCGCTCCCGCTGCTCACCTGGATCTCGATCGGCCGCTGCATCCGCCGGTTCCACGATCTGGG
>JAKAFQ010000108.1 GCA_021817875.1 Pseudomonadota bacterium | reverse complement strand
AATTTCTGCTGCACGGTGAGGGTGAACGCGAGGCCGTATTCGGCCTGAACGAGTCGCTCGCCCACCGGCCCCGATGGCCGGGTCGCCAGTTGGATCGCCTGCCGGAACTGCCGTTGCGCGGCCTGGTAGTCACCGTCCTCCACGTAGACCTGCCCGATCACCGCCCGGATCGATGCCGCCACCTGCGGCTCGCCCCGGAATCGCCCGCGGAGCCCCGCCGCCGCCCGGTCGACCGCCTGCCGCACGGTTTCCGGAGCCCCGCCGTCGTCGTTGACACTGAACGGTGAGGCGTCGGCGAGGACATCGTGGTCCAGGAAGCCGATGACCGCCCGGGCGATTCGAGCCTGGGTTTGCGCCAGGTGCTCCGCGCGCACCGCCCGATGGAACGCCCACAGGCTGGCCGCCGTTCCCGCGATCAGCACCAGCGCCGCGGCGGTGAGCCAGGGCCGCCGTGCACGCGCGCGGTCCAGTTTCCGTTGCAGGATCGCGGCCTGCTGTTCGCGGCGGCGTTCCGCGGCCTGTTTCAGGCGGCGCGCCTCCAGACTGCGCAGCCGGGTGGCCAGTTCGTTCGCCGAGCCGAGGCGCAATGCCGGATTGTCGTGGGCGCAGGCGGCGATGTCGCTGCGCAGCAGCTCGTCGCCGACATTCGCTTCCCAGCCCACTGTCAGGGGCGTGCGCAGATCGCCCACGAGAACCTGATACAGCATCACACCGAAGGCATACAGGTCCGAGCGGACCGTCGGGCTTTCGCCGCGCAGGATCTCGGGGGCGAGATAGTTCAGCGTCCCCTGCAGGGTGGTGGGTCCTTCCGCCACCGAGCGCGTGGCGCCGAGGTGCGTGATGCCGAGCGCCGCGAGGCGCTCGGGCTCGAGCAGCCAGCCGCTGCCGAAGTCGGCCCAGCGGATCCGCCGCTTGCCGTCGGCATCGGTCCAGACAAGCAGGTTCGAGGGTTTGATATCGCGGTGCAGAACGCCGAGCGAATGAGCGGCCGCGAGCGCCTCGGCGGCCTGGCTCATCAGCTCGAGGCGCGCACCGATCGGCACGGCCCCGAGGCCACCCGCGCCGGCGCCCCACTCGGCGAGGTTGCCCTCCCGGCAATACTCGAGCTCGAGGAAGTACGGCGGGATCTCGAGGTTGAAATCGAGCAGCCGGGCGATGTCGCCGCGATCGCCCAGGCCCTTCTGCAGCACACGGTGCAGGGTGATTTCGCGGCGCAGGCTGCCGATCTGCCGCGCCTCCAACGCAAACTTGAAGACCCGCAACTCCTGAGTCCTCTCATGGGCCGCCAGCCAGACCGCTCCGCGGTCATCGAGCGCTCGCGACAGGCGCCAGTTCGGCCGCAGCGGCGGCGTGTCGCCCGCACGCAGTGTCGTGAGGACCTCGCTCGCGGTCGTCGCCGGCGCCGCGACCGGCAGCACCTTGCCCATGAAGCGATAGCCGTGCCCGTGCACGGTGCGGATCAGCGTCTGTGATTCGTCCTCGAGCGCGAGCCGCAGTCGGTTGATGCAGCGGGTGATGACCGATTCCGTCACCACCCGTCCGGCCCAGACGGTGTCCATGAGCTCAGTCTTGGTGACCAGCTCTCCGGCGTGGCGCAGCAGTTCCGCGAGCACCTCCAGGGGCTTCGGCTCCATGCGGATCGGGCGTCCCTCGCGCAGCAACTCATAACGGTCGACGCGAAGCTCGAACGCACCGAATGTATAGCTCTCGCTCACCGGGTGATCTTCTTCCAGGTATACCCGCTGTCGGAGGTCCGGCTCCCATGACCCCCACCTCCGAGACGCTCGCGCTTCGAATCTTAGCATTACCGTCCGGCTCTGCGATCGGAGCCTGTCACCGGGATCTGGACCGGGTCCAGCGCGCGCCGCGCCTCCGGCACGCCTGCGGCACGTGCGGCGCCGGCCCGTTCGCCTGACGGTGTGAGCACCGTCGCACCGCCGTCGAGAGCGCAATTTCGTTCTATCGGACGCTCGCCGGCCCGGGCTAACTTGCCGCGCATAACGAGGCCGCGAGCTCATCGCGGCGGCTCTCTTTTCACGACTCTCGACCCAGGGGTGATTCGACATGGCTCGCGCGACATTCCGTATCGGTGTGTTCGGTGGATGTGCCTTGGCTCTGGTGCTCGCCGGTTGCGGCGGCTCGAGCGGCACCAGCGCCAGCAGCAGCGGCGGTGGCGGTGGCGGTGGCGGTGGCGGTGGCAGCAGCAGCTACACCATCGGCGGCACGATCAGCGGCCTGACCGAAAGCGGACTGACCCTGGCCGATGCCAGCCAGAGCGTCTCGCCCGCGGCGAACGCCGCCTCGTTCACCTTTCCCGCCAGCGTGGCGAGCGGCAGCGGCTACTCCGTCACGGTCAGCGCGCAACCCTCCGGATTCACCTGCTCGGTGAGCGGCGGCTCGGGCACCGTCTCCTCGGCCAACGTCACCAACATTCAGGTCAGTTGCGCCGCGAACAATCTGAGCGGCACGGCCGCGACGGGCAGTCCGATCGGCGCTGCCACCGTGACCCTGGTGGACAGCAGCGGCAAGCAGGTGAGCGCACAGACGCAAAGCAACGGCCAGTACAGCCTGAGCACCGCCGGTCTGACGCCGCCGTTTCTCGTCAAGGTGGTGACGGCGGGCGCTTCGCCGAACGGCTATGCGCCGGGTACGACGTTCTATGGCGTGAGCGACCAGGCCAGCCCGAGCGTGATCAATATCACTCCGCTGACGGACCTGATTGTCCGTGACTGGTACGCCGCGCAAGGCTCGCCGGTGAGCGTCGCGACGGCCTTCTCGAATCCGGCGGCCAATCCGCCGCCCTCGGTCGCGGAAGTGCAGGTCATCCAGCAGGTGGTGCTCGACATCGTGCAGCCGGTGCTGCAGCAACAGGGCGTGAACCCGCTCGGGCTCGACCTGATCTCCGGCGCGTTCAGCGCCAATGGCCAGGGACTCGACGCGGCGCTCGATCAGATCAAGCCCATTGTCTACAACGGCAGCGGCACCTCCGCCGCGTTGACCATCGACACGACGAGTACCACCACGCAGACGACGACCGTCACGGCGAGCGCCGGCAGCACGCAGGTGAGCACCACCACCAGCAATTCCGCGAACGGCGGTGCGACCAGCGCGATCGTCACGACCGCGGTGATCCCGTCCAGCGCCGGCGAAGCGGCGGCGCTTTCGGCCGCGCAGGCCACCCTGACGGCGGTTGCCAATACGATCAATACCCAGGGTGCGGCGCTCACGGCGGCGAACCTCGCGCCGTACTTCGACAGCGCCTACCTCAACGATGGCGTGAATGGCGCCCAGCAGACGCAGTTGTTCGCCACTGCGCTTGCCGGGGCGACCATCCAGTCGTTCGCGGTGACCCGCGTGCAGAGCTACGACAGCACCAACAACCTGATCGGGGTCACCGGCACCCTGGTGTATACCTCCGGGGGCGTGACCGGCTCGCAGGTGATCGGCAATGGCAACAGCGCCGGGCTGCTGTTCAAGCAGGAATCCAACGGAAACTGGTTGATCTACGGCGACCAGCAGCAGGTCAAGACCTGGGCGCAGATCTGGACGTATACGCAGGACACCGTGAGCGGCGCCCCGCAGACGAACCAGGAGCTGTACGTGGCGGCCCAGGCTCCGGCTGCGTCCAAGGCGTCGCCCTGCGTCTCGAGCTACGCCACCAGCGTCTCGGTCTACGCGTCCCCGTCGGTCACTGTCACCCCGGTGACCGGGATGGGCGCGGGCAGCCCCGTGACGCTCGGCTCGAGCGGTTATCCGCTGCAGGAGGAGACGACGCTGTTCCAGGGCACGTCGGGCGCCGTTACCTGCCAGTTCGACACCGGCCCCCCGATGGGCTTGGCGTCCACCAGTCTCGCCGGCCTGGTCGGTACCACGGTTGGATATGCTGTGAACGGGAGCGCACAGGTGCCGGCGCTGGCTCAGACCATCCACGGTTACACCACCGAAGCGATCAATTTCACCAATCTGACCAGCCACGCATTGGCGGCGGCCCAACTGGGCCAACCCCTCAACGTCCAATGGGCGCTGCCGGTCAGTTTCCCGATCGCCGATATCAAGGTGTTTGGAAATGTGTGGGTCGTGAGCGGGACGGGATCTGCCAACTGTACCGTCAAGCCGACTGCGCCGATCGCCGTGACGTCTACGAGCGCCACGCTCACTCTGCCCACGACCTGCTTGGGTTCTCCGGTGGTGTCGCTGCCGAGCAACTCCGGTCCGGGTACGGCCGCCAGCGTGACCGTTCAGGTGGACGGTGTGGACGGTGAGAAAACCATGGCCGCCTGGAACTTCGACTGAGTCAACATCAAGCACGGTACCCGGGAGTGAGCATGCAGCGTCTCGTTCTGCGGCAGGTGGCGATGGGCGGCCTCATGCTGTTGCTGGCAGCCTGCGGCGGGGGCGGCGGGTCCGGATCGAGTGCCTCGTCATCCTCGTCTTCGTCCTCTTCGTCGTCCTCGTCGCCGTCGTTGACGCTGAAGTCCGCGGACCTGACCAGTCCCGCGCCGCTCGCCCTCGAGACTTTCTCGACCGCGGGACTGGCGTCGAGCGGCGCCGTGACGGTCACCTACTCGGACGGGAAGGCCTATTCGGTCACCGTGCCGGCACTCGCGGTCTCCTCGGCGGGCGTGGTGAGCGTCGGGGTGCCGATCTACCTGTTGAATGGCGTGCCGAGCTCGGGAACGGTGCAGGTCACGGTGAACCAGGGCGGTGTGTCGAGCAATGCGCTCACCCTGTCCGTGCAGAACCTCCCGGCGCTCTCGACGTACGGGCTCACGCCGGGACAGGTCAGTTCCGCGTTCATGACCTTCGAGACGCTGATCCAAGGGATCCGCCTGAGCGAGCTGCAGCTCGTGCACACTGAAAACCCGGGTCTTGCCCATCTCTCGAACGCCCTCAGCACGGTCACCACGCTGCTCAACGGTGCGCTGACGACCCAGAGCGCCATCGCCACGGCGGCCAGCGGCGGCACGGTGCCGATCGGCACCGATGCATCGGGCGGCGCCCTGCAGCTCGACCCGACGCAGCTCGCCCTGATGGACCAGGTGCTGCTCGCCGCGCTGCAGCAGATGGTGCCCTCGGTTCCCGTGGTGACGACGGCCAAGGCGCTCATCGTGGGGGGCAGGGCCGCAGCCGATGCGCCGGTCCGGCGCATCAAGGCCGCCGCGAGCCCTGCGGGCTGGTGGAGCGCTCTCAACACCGTTCTGACGACCTCCAATGGCGCCTACACCCTGCGCGCGTACCTGCAGGGGCAGGACAGCTCGGTGGGCAGCCTCCAGGCGGATCAGGCCGTGGTGGAGGGAGCGGCCGCGGTGACCGGCGCCGACGAGAGCCCGCTGGTGGGCATCTCCCTGGCGCTCACGCATGTGTACGTGACGCTGGACTCCACCTTCCACACGATCGGAGCGGTGGCGGCGTGCGCGGCGGCCATCGGGTGCGGTTCGCAGACGATGAGTGAACTGCAGGGCCAGCTCACGAACGATGGCAATGATCTGGCGTCGACGGTGTGGTCGGCGCTGGCGAGCCTCAATCCGCTGACCGCCCCGGCGGGCACGCTCGTGTCGGCCGGTTCGGGCCTGGCGACGTTCCTGCAGAATGCGCAGAGCCTCGTGACCTCCGGGAAACTCGGTGAGGCGGACGCGGTCGACACGGCCGTGCTGAGCGGCTCGACGGCGTACAGCGCGGGCCTGATCCAGGGGACACTTCCCGTCAGTCAGCAGGACTCGGTCGAGTACTGCTGTTTCGGCAGTGCACAGGCGACGGGCGTGTCCGATCCGGGCGGGCATTATGCGGTGTGGATGCCGGCGGGAGTCGCGGGCGCGAACTACACAAGCATCCAGCTGACGGCCAGCGATCCGGCGAGCGGTGCGGTCATTGCCGCGGACACTCAGACCGTCAACCTGGCGGCGCTCGCCCAGGCGGCCACCAACGTCGCCGGGCTGACAGCCGCTGCGGGCGGCGGATCGACGGGAGGCGGTAAGACCTACACGCTCTCCGGTTCGGTGACCCTGTCCGGTTCGGGAACGGCGACCGCCGTGGCGGGCTGCACCGCCGCCACCATCACCTCGAGTGGCCAGGGAATCCTGAATGCCACGGTCAATGGCGACATCCAGAGCCCAGGGACCTACACCGCATCGGTATCGGTCGCCAACTTCACGGTGACGGACACCAGCTCCGCGACGACCTGTACGGCGGGTGGCCAGACGGTTACCGTGCCGGGGCAGACGACTACGGAGACGATTCCGTCGGGCACCTCCACCGTGACGGTGGTGTCGGATGGGACGAACCTCACGGTCAGCGGTGCCTTGCTCGGGACGGACCCGGCCGGCTGCACCGGGGGCGCCTCTGCGACCGGCACGGTCACGGGCCTGGCCAATCCCATGGTGTCGCTGAGTTCGACGATGAGCTGCGCGCTGTCGGGCGGGAGCTTCTCGGACACCTCGACGGTGAAACTGATCGGATCGTGGTGAGCGACGCGCTCAGCGGGCCGCCGGCAGGCGGCCGGCGGCCTGGTACGTGCCCGGGGTCACCCCCAGCACCCTGCGGAAGTGGCGGGTCAGGTGGCTCTGGTCGGCAAAGCCGACGGCGGTGGCGACCCGGCTGGGGGGCAGCCCTGCCTGCAGCAGACCGCGGGCCCGCTCGATGCGCAGGTGGATCTGGTAGGCGTGGGGCGGCAGGCCGAGCGTGTCCCGGAACACGCGCAGCAGATGATAGGGGCTGAGCCGGGAGATGCGCGCCAGCGCCGCGAGCGGAATCGTCTCCTCGCTGTGCCGGCGCAGCCATTCCCGGGCGCGCCGCACCGGATCGGGCGGCTCTCGGGCAAGGGTGCCGGCCGCACTGAGCACATCGAGCAGACGGTGTATGCACTGGCCGAGACAGGTGCGCGACTCGGCTCCCGACCCGGCGGCCAGGGCGCGCGCCAGGGCACGCACCGCCTCGAGCAGGTCCTGCTCGGCGCTGCAGCCCGATCCAGATCGCGGCGCGGCGCACAGGCCTCGTTCGCGCGCCGCGGTGTGGATGAGCGCCGGCTCGATGAACAGGATCTGCAGGCCCGGACAGCGGCATGCGGACCGGTCAATGTGCACTTCGCCAGGCTGCATCAGCCGAACGGCGCAGTGCCGCCCGGACTCGGGGGGCTCGCCGCCAGGGCAATACCGGATGCCATAGCGCTCCGTGTAGAAGTGCGCCGGCATCGGTGAGCGGGAGGTCGCCACTTCGATGCCGGGCAGCCCGGGAAGTCTGCGGAACGTCCAGGGGTCCTCGCCCACCGACGGTGCGGGACGCGCAAGACGCGGACGGGAGGTCCGCACGGGCAGGGAACGATGCATGGACGCTGCCAGACGTCTCTGCACGCATGGGCGTGAGATCCGGCGCCATCTGGCCGCGCGGACTGTAGGAATCGTCCCGCCAGCGAGTCCTGAGGAAATTCTGATGAATGATGATGAGCCCGTACCGCACCGGCGGTGGCCTCGAGCAGGGGCCGTTCGGCGTCGATGCGGCTCAGCGCTCCTGCACCGTCCCGCAGCGCCTGCAGGTGCGCGCGTCGCGGCTGGCGTAGAAACGCTCGAACACCGGCGGCAGCTGCGTCTCGATGTCGGTCAGCTCGATGAACGCCTCGTGCAGCAATGTGCCGCAGCGCTCGCAGTACCACTGAAAGCCGTCCTGCTCCCCCGGCTGGCGCCGTCGCTCGATCACCAGGCCGACCGTATCGGCCGGACGCTGCGGCGAGTGCGGCACGAGCGCGGGCAGCAGCAGCATCTCGCCCTGGCGGACCGGTACGTCGACTTGCCGGCCGTCCTGGCGCGTTCTCAGCACCATGTCACCCGCGATCTGGTAGAAGAGTTCCTGTCCGGGGTCGACGTGGTAGTCGCGGCGCACGTTCGGGCCCCCGACAGCCATGATGATGAAATCCCCGTCCTCGAAGACCCGCCGGTTGCCGACCGGAGGCTTGAGCAGGTGGCGGTGGCGATCGATCCACTGTTGGAAGGAGATGCTGTGCAGGGAGAGCATGGCGGAGCTGCTAGACCTCGATG
This sequence comes from Pseudomonadota bacterium, assembly GCA_021817875.1. Next base: position 2,374 of record JAKAFQ010000108.1, on the reverse strand, counting down.
GTGCGGTAGCCGCGTGAAGCAACCGAAGCAAGGGTGTCGGAGTCCAGATCGAAGGCCGTCAGGGCCCCGCCCCACACGCAGCCGGTATCGAGCGCGACCACGTCGGGCGCACCAGCAGGCCGAGCGCCGACCAGTGGCCGCAGATCACGCGCGTCCCGCCTGTCAGGCGCTCGACATCGAACCAGGGGCGCCACACGGAACCGTCCTCGGGCGGCTTGCCTTTGATCTCGAGATTGACACGCCCATCGCGGGTGCACACCCGCATGCGGGTGAGTACGTTGATGATGAAACGCAGCCGGTCCGTGCCGGCGAGGTCGGGACGCCACCGGTCGGGCTCGTCGCCGTACAGGTTGTGGAAGAGCTCCCGCGGGGTGTGCTGCAGTGCGTACTCGACTTCGCGTGCCAGTGCGAGCGTCATCTGCACCGTCCATTGCGGCACGACACCGGCGTGGAGCAGCAGATCCCCACCCTCGAGGTGCGCGAGCGGCCGGGTCGTGAGCCACTCCAGGAGGCGGTCTCGATCGCTCGCCGAGAGGATCGCGTCCAGGGTGTCCGAGCGGCGCGGCCGGCCGCTGCCGGCCGCCAATGCCAGCAGGTGCAGATCATGATTGCCGAGCACCGCCACCGCATTGTCCCCGAGCGAGCGGACGAACCTGAGCACCTCGAGCGAGTCGGGTCCCCGGTTGACCAGGTCGCCGACGAACCACAACCGGTCCCGGTCGATGGAAAACCCGATGCGATCGAGCAGGGCGCGCAGCTCCGTATAACAGCCCTGCACGTCGCCGATGGCATGGCGGGTCAATGCAGGATCCCGGGCATGGCGAGGCGGAACAAGGGGATGGGCGCGTCGAACCGCCGGCCCTCGCCGTCGACCATCTGGTAGCTGCCCTGCATGGTGCCCACGGGGGTTTCGAGCACCGCGCCGCTCGAGTAGCGAAAACCCTGGCCGGGCTCGAGCCGGGGCTGCTCGCCGACGACCCCCTCGCCGCGCACTTCCTTCACGGTGCCGTTGGCGTCGGTGATCGTCCAGTGCCGGGTGAGCAGCGTCGCCGGCAACCCGCCGTCATTGTGGATGGTGATGGTGTAGGAGAACACATAGCGTTGCTCCTGCGGGTTCGATTGCTCGCGCAGGTAGCTGGTTTCGACGTCTATGCGGATCTTGTGGCGGGCGCTCATGCACCGTGATTTTACCCGGCGGGTCGGCTGACGCGCACGGCGAGAACGTCACAGGGGGCAGCGTGCAGGATGGTGTCCTCGGTGAGATTGACCAGGATGGACAAGCCGTGGCGCTCGCGGCTGCCGAGCACGATGAGGTCCGCCTGCCGCTCCCGGGCGACGCGCACGATCTCCGCCTTGACACTGCCCATCTCGACCCGGCGGGGCGCATCCGGCAGGCCGAGCCCGCTCGCCAGGGCCGCGAGACGTTCCCGGGCGCGATCGAGCAGTTCGTCCTCGATGCGCACCGAGGTCATCAGTGTTTCGGCCATGGGTTCGACCGGGAGAAATTCGATCACGTGCAGCAGCTCGATCTCGGCGCCGAGCCTGCCGGCCAGCTCGGCTGCGCGCTGTCCGATCGGCAGGCTGTCGTCGCTCAGGTCGACGACGAGCAGAATGCGCCGGTAGGGTCGTGTCATGCCGATGTACCGCCGGGTTGCCCGATACCGGGGAGTCTGTCGGACCGGGGACCTTGCCGGTCAGGCCCCCGGGGCCGAGGGGACTAGCCTAACTCAACCCGAAGCGCTCGGCAGCTGCGCCGAGTGTCCTGGGGGCATCACGGGGTGGAACCGACCCCCGCCAGTTGTGCGATGGCATTGAAGGCCTGCGGCGGGACAGTCTCCGGGCGAGCCGCAGGGTCCACGCCGCAGCGCTCGATCTGCCCGGGGGTGGCGAGGCCTTTCAGTGCATTGCGCAAGGTCTTGCGCCGGTGGGAGAACGCGGCCGCGACTACCGCGGCAAAGCCAGGGCTCACGCTGAACGCGGGCTGCGGCAGCACGGTGAGCCGCGCGACCGCCGACCACACCCGCGGTGGCGGTTGGAAGGCTCCGGGTCCGACGTCGAACAGCCGCTCCACGCGCACCCAGGGGGCGAGCATGACGGTGAGCCGGCCATATGCGGCATCGCCCGGCGCCGCCGCCATGCGCTCGATGACCTCGCGCTGCAGCATCAGGTGCAGATCCTCGATGGCCGGCACACTGGCCAGCAGATGAAACAGCAGCGGCGTCGAGATGTTGTACGGCAGATTGCCGGTCACGCGCAGCCGGCCTCGCGCACGCGCGAGTGCCGCGAAGTCGAACCGCAGCGCATCCGCCGCGTGCAGCGTGAAGCGCGGCTCGGCGGCGAACGCTTCGCGCAGCAGCGCGGCGAGGTCGCGGTC
>JAKAFQ010000806.1 GCA_021817875.1 Pseudomonadota bacterium | reverse complement strand
TGGGCAAGGGCTGCGCCCAGGCGTTGCGCGCGCTCGCCGCCCAGGTCTGGGTGACGGAAATCGACCCGATCTGCGCCCTGCAGGCCTCCATGGAGGGCTACCGGGTGGTGACCATGGAATATGCGGCCGACAAGGCCGATATCTTCGTGACCGCCACGGGAAACCTGCACGTCGTCACTCACGAGCACATGGTGCGCATGAAGCACAACGCCATCGTGTGCAATATCGGGCATTTCGACAACGAGATCGACGTGGCGAGCCTCAAACGCTACACGTGGGAGAACATCAAGCCCCAGGTGGATCACGTGATCTTCCCCGACGGCCGGCGGCTGATCCTGCTCGCCGAGGGGCGTCTGGTGAACCTCGGCTGCGCCACCGGACACCCGAGCTACGTGATGAGCTCGAGTTTCGCCAACCAGGTCCTGGCCCAGGTCGAACTCCACACCAACCCCGACAAGTACCCGGTGGGCGTGTATGTCCTGCCGAAGCATCTGGACGAGAAGGTGGCCAGGCTGCAGTTGACCAAGTTCAACGCGGTGCTGACGGAACTCAGCGAGGCGCAGGCCCGCTACATCGGCGTGGAGCGTTCCGGTCCCTACAAGTCGGACCACTACCGGTACTGACACCCGGGCGGGCAACCGATCCACCCGGATGGAGGGTCGGTTGCCGCCGGGATCTCACCCTACAACATATCAATTTCCTGAAGTTGGGCGAGCGTTTCCGAAAAAAAACGGGTATGATCCGCCCCCGAACCCTGTAGTTGGGTGTTTTTGGGAGTAATTTCTAATGGCGAAACGTCCTCCGAACGACGGCGCGTCCTGGAGCGCCACTGAACTGAAGACATTGAAGGCGCTTGCGAAGGCGGGCACTCCGACCACCGAGGTGGCGAAGAAGCTCGGACGCACCCCGGCGGCGGTTCAGCAGAAGGCCATGCGAGCCGGGATTTCCTTCCGGGCCGCCAAGCGGGCCGGCGCACGCAAGGCTGCCAAGAAGAAATAAGCGCCAGGCGTCGCATCAGGGCCGGGCGTCCCCGCCGGTTCGCGGGGTCCCCGGCCTGTGTTCGTGCGGGCCCCGGCGTCGGGGCGGCGTGGCGCCGCCGGGACTTGTCACAAACGGCATAAGTTGTCAAACTTGTCGTCTTGTTCATACGGTTGCGTTTCGAAAGGGGTCGACATGCGGCATGCATTCCGGGTGACGTGTGGGGTGGCGACGCTGGTTCTGGCCGGCTGCAGCGTTCAGGTGCAGAACCAGACACCGGATCATTTCCAGGCCAATCCCGATATCGGCATGTATCCGATCTCGGCGACCGTGAGCAGCGGGGCCCTGGTCAGTACGCCGATCTATCTGTTCGATGTGGGTGGCGGAAAGAGGAACGAACTGAAGCCCGATGCCTCGGGCAGCCGCTTCCACACCATGATTCCCGTCAGCTGCACCAGCAGTTTCCCGCTGCAGTTCCTGGCGGTGTGGCGGCTGCAGGGCGTGGCGACGCGGCAGAAACTGTTCCCCGCCCAGCCCCTGACGGTGAAGCTGACCCCGCCGCCGCTCACCGATGCGGTGACCATCGATACCACGGGCAAGCCGACCAAGGGGCTGTGGCAGGGCAACGTGCCGTACAAGTTCGTCACCGCCGCGGACACGAGCATCACCGGCGCGACGATCGAGCCGCTCAGTCAGAGCAAGGCGGACGTGCAGTCGGCGAAAATGATCCACATCGTGAGCAGCTTCCCGCTCGATGCGCCCTGCAACACCAAGACTCCGGTCGTGCTCGCCTCGAGAGCGCGTTCGGCGCAGGCGAATCTGGTCATCCAGACCAACATGCCGGGCATGTCGCAGTGGACGACGAAGGTGACCTTCGCGCCGACACCGACCGGAGAGTGAGCGGGCGCCGGCGGCGCGCGCGGACCGGGAGCCGCACGCGGGTCAGCCGGGCTTGAGGGACGGGGTTCGCTCGGGCGAACCCCGTTGCGGTTGCGCCGCGGCGCATGGGAAACGAGGCACCGGATGAGGCGGCCCAAATCCTGGACGAGTCCAAAAATGAGCGCACGGGGGAAACTGCGCCGTCCGGGGGCCGCTCTCGACCGGTGCGGGGACAGTATCGCCCGATCGTGCTGAACCCAGTCTGAACCTGCATGGCGATGGATCCGACCCTGCGGTTCTCGAGCCGCGTCGAGCACTATCGCAGATACCGGCCGGGCTATCCGCCGGAAGCGATCGACCTGTTGCGCGACCGCTGCGGTCTCGGGCCGCAGACGCGCGTCGCCGATCTCGGCTCGGGCACCGGCATCCTGACTGCGCTGCTGCTCGATCGCGGCGCACAGGTCTTTGCGGTCGAGCCCAATGCCGCCATGCGCAGCGCGGCCGAGGCGCTCCTTGGCGCACGCGGCGGCTTCGTGAGCGTGGTGGGCACGGCCGAGGCCACCACCCTAACGCGAGTTTCCTGGCCTCTGGGCGACGTTGAGGCGTAAGTAACTGAAGGACGAGGGATTACGGGGGAAGGCTACGTATACACAAAG
>JAKAFQ010000805.1 GCA_021817875.1 Pseudomonadota bacterium | reverse complement strand
GGCGGCATTGGTGCCGGGTCCGAGGATAGAGTTGTTTGCGCGGTCTCGGCATGAGGGCTGGGATGCATGGGGAAACGAGGTGGGGAAGTTGGGAGGGGCAGATGTCTGAAGACGCAACGGTTACGGTAGTCCTCACCTGGTCTCGGGCTGCGGCTCTTGGCTCCGACCCGGCGATCCGGGCGTGGCTGCGCGAGCAGGGCCTGGATACGACGAGGGAGATGCGGGTGCTCCGCGACAACGAGGCCACGGCGTTGGTTTACACTGGGGCGAGGATTCCGGCATGACCCCAGCCGCTTTCACCGCCGCCTGCCGGGAGATCCTGGATCAGGCGGTCGGCAGCGAAGCGGCATCTGTCGATGCGGCTATCGTGACGTTGCTATGGCGGTACGCCTATAGTAACGGATGTGCGCAGGGGCTGGCGCTGCTGGCCGATGCGCAGGAGAAGGCGAAGGGAGGGCCTAAGAGATGACCCGTGACGAGTGGGTTCCTGCGTCGATTGAGCCGGGTGCAACAGCCTGGTATCGTATCTTCGTGTTCCCGGGAAATCTTCGGCACGTCATAAAGCTTCGCGACTTCTCGGCTTGGTTTACGTTGGATGCGCTGAAAGCGGCGCACAACGCCGACCCGCCGAACGTGAGGAAAGAGTCGGCGGACACGGCATGCCGGTATCGGGCTGGCGACAAGGCGAGGGGTCGGCAACCATGACCAGCCTGCTTGAACGGTACGACGCCGCTGTGGCGACGGTGACGCAGGAGCGCAATGAGGCGTATGCTCATCCGTCGGTTAATTTCGATCGCATCGTCAGGCTCAAGGCCGTGGTGGCGGACTGCCCGGACCCTCTGGTGCGGCATGCGCTGGAGATGATCGCGGTCAAGATGGCCAGGCTGATCGAGACGCCAGACCATCTGGACTCGTGGATCGATGTGGCGGGGTATGCCCGAACGGCGGTGATGTGCCTGAATGCGCGGGGCGGGGCATTATGAGCAGGCCCCACGACACGCTTGCCGAGTGGGAATATTGCATTAGCGCCATGCGAGCCCGCCATATCAGCCAGCGACCGCTGACGCCGGCTGAGATCGTCGAGCTTCTCGGCCATCCCGATGAGGGAGAGAGACTGGCGCATAAGGCGGGGGCGATCGATTGACCCTCATCCCGTACCCCTACCAGAGCGACATCATCGCACGGACGCGGGCGGCGCTGAAGGCGGCCGACTCGGCGCTGATCGTCCTTCCGACCGGCGGGGGTAAGACTGTGACCGTGGCTACGATGCTGAAGCGCTCGGCGGAGCGTGGGTTACGTTCGGTGTTCGCGGTGCATCGCAATGAGTTGCTGGAGCAGAGCGTCGAGACGCTTAGGCTGGTCGGGCTTGATCCTGGGATCATCGCGGCTGGCTACGGCGAGCGGCCAGGGCAGCTTGTTCAGGTGGCGAGCATCCAGTCGCTGGCGCGGTCGAAGCGGCTGTTCAAGACGCCGGCGCCGAGCTTGTTCGTGGCGGATGAGGCACAGCACTTTCCTGGGACGCAATGGGCCAAAGTGCTGTCATTCTGGTCGACGAGCAAGCTTGTGGGCCTGACGGCGACGCCTGAGAGGCTGGATGGGCGCGGACTCGGCGAGTGGTTCGGCTCTATGGTGGAAGGGCCGGATGTCGGCTGGCTGATTGGCAACGGTTATCTGTCGCCGTATCGGGCGTTCGCGCCATCGAAGCCACAGACGGCGGAGTTGCCTCTGTCGGCGGGAGACTATGCGCGGGCGCCGACAGAGGCGATGATGAACAAGCCGTCGGTGACCGGGAACGCGGTGGCGACGTACATAAAGCACGTAATGGGAAAGAAGGCGATCGTGTTCGCGGTCGGGATCGCGCACTCGCAGGAGGTTGCGGCGGCGTTCCGGGCGGCTGGCATCGAGGCGGCGCATCTGGACGGAGAGACGCCCCGCGACGAGCGGCGGCGCATCGTCGGGGCGTTCCGGGCCGGGACCGTGCGCGTGCTGTGCAACGTGGATCTGTTCGGCGAGGGCTTCGACGTGCCTGACGCTGAGGTTGGGATGTTCCTGCGGCCGACCATGAGTACGGGGTTGTGGAGGCAGCAGGTCGGGCGTGTCTTGAGATATCGGCCGGGCAAGACGGCTTGGCTGTTTGACCACGGGGGGAATTTTGAAAAACACGGGCTGCCGGATGACCCGGTGACGTGGAGTCTGGAAGGGCGCCCGGGTCGGTCGCGCAAGGACGTCGAGAAGACGCTGGCGGTGCGGACCTGCCCGGCTTGCTATGCGGTGTCACCGGCAGCGCGGAAAACCTGTGAGCAATGCGGGACGGCGTTCCCGCTGACGCCGAGGGAGATCAAGATACTGGAGGGCGAGTTGGCCGAGATCGATCGTCTCCGCGCCCGGACTCAGCGCAAGATCGAGCAACGCGGTGCGACAACCCTGGACGCGCTGACCGCGCTCGGGAAGCAGCGCGGGTATAAAAACCCCAGATACTGGGCGATGAAGCAGATGGAGTTGAGGGAGATGAAGAG
>JAKAFQ010000804.1 GCA_021817875.1 Pseudomonadota bacterium | reverse complement strand
CGCGGCCGACTTCTTGGTGCCGTAGAACTGCGCGGCCCCGAAGGCGGAGCTGACGAAGGCGCCGGTGATCCGTTGCAGGTGGATCTGCAGGGCCTTCTCGTTCAGCGCCGTCCCGAACGCCTTGGCCGTCGCGGCGATGTGCTCCCCGGTCGCGTCGCGGATGCCGTCGTAGTCGACGGGATCAAGGCCGAAGGTGCGGACGAGGTTGTCGGCCAGGCCGTGATGCGGGGCGAGGCGGGCAGCCCGTTCGAAGGTGATGGACTGGCGGTCCGACCGGCTGCGGGGCGGGGTGCTGGTCTTCGCGGGTGTCTGGGTGGATTTCCGGGTCATGGTGTCGATCCTTTCGCTCTGCCCGGGAGGTCCCGCCGGCGTTGTGCCGGCGTCCGCCCCCTCGGGTGCGGTTTCCTGGGGCCGGGCACAGGCGCGAGCGGAAGGCCCTGAGGACGGCAGTGGTGCGGGAGCGCAGCGACCCGGTGCCGTCCGAACCGCAGGCGCTTCGCCGCAGGCGGAGCGGGGCTTGCAGCGAGCGCCGACCGGCCCAAACCGCACGCATCCGAGGGGGTGGCGCCCGACACGCCACACCGGCTCTCCCCGTGAGGCAGGGAAGGATCGAAGCTCCATGGCCAATCCCCCCTGAACCGCGCGGCCCCACAGCTTCCCGCCCGGGGCGGCGGATCAGTCGCACCGATGGGCTGGTTGCCTGCCCGACGTCATGCCGCCGATACCGCACCGCTTCGCTTTGGCTGCCACACGTTTGACGGCCGCTGGCGCGATCGGGGAACCACCGTTCGCTGCGGTTGGTGGGACGGCCAGAAGGCAGGCTTGCAGATCTGCCCCGGGGTATCCCTGGATCGCTGTGCTCCGCCGGTCCGCCTCTGTTGGCACCATACCGGACGGCGGGCGGATGGACGCGCACGGATCGCCACGACCGCGCCGACCCGCCCGTGCCGGCGCAGGACCAGAGCGCCTCGCCGGCCTTGATGTCCGTCGATGGCCCGTGGGCCTGCGGGACCCGGGCGTCCGCGGGTGCTTTCCGCTGCGCGCGGCACAGGCAGGGCAGGAGGGCCTTGAACCGGTCAGGCCACCGTCAGCAGTGTCTTCAGCCGTTCGAGCTGGCCGATTTCCCGGCGCAGGCGGCGCAGGCGCGGGCCGTAGGTCGCCTCCAGCCGCATGGCCGCGGCGAGGTAGCGATGCCAGGTCGTTCGGTTCCAGCGTTCACGGTCGCAGGTCGCGCGCGTCGGCGAGCCCGCACCCAGGGCCGCCGCCTCGCAGGCGGCGGTCATCTCGGCCTCGAGTGCAGCCAGACGCTCGCGGCGGAAGGCAATCTGCAGGGTCAGCAGCATCTGGCCATTGAACGGGTGCGGCGTGGCCGGGCACGCGGACGACGCTCGGGTCGGCGCCTGCCGGCTGAGCGGTGATGGCGGCGACAGGGCTCCGCCATGGGGAGAAAGCTGGGTCATGACGGTGTCCTCGGGAAAGGCGCACCTACCCCGGCGCCAGGACCGGGGCAGGCGCTGCTGCGGGATCAGGCGGCCTCGCGCTCGAAACCGGCGTCGTCTTCGTCGCCGACCTCCGGCTCGGCATCGTCGTCTCCGCTGCCTTCGCCGGTCGCGGGACCGACCCAGCCGGCGCCGGAGCGGCCGTGCCGGCGCTTCGCCGCCGCGGCCAGCTCCTCCGGGGGCAGCCGGAACAGCGCGCCCGGATAGACGAAGGTGCCGTCCTTGAAGCGCGTGATCATGCGCGCCCGCGTGTCCTTGGCGCGGGGTTCGACACGCACGCCCTCCGTCCTGGCGGCGGTCTCCAGCGCGCCCCGTGACACGCACGACAGGAATTCCTCGGTCGCCATGTTCGGCAGGCGCAGTGAGGCGCCGATCGCCTCGCCGGCGATGCGGGCGAACGGTCCGCTCTGCGAGCGGTTCTCCCGACAGGACAGCACGCCGATCAGCATCCGGCGCGCCGCCCGGCGCAGCAGGTCGAGGTCGGCCGTCAGCACGCCGCCTTCGGTGATGGTGCGGCAGATCGCCTGCCGGTCGTCGCCGCGCAGATCGCTGCCGCTGTCGACGCTGACATTGTCGCCGCCGAAGGCGAGGACCAGCAGGCCGAGCAGGGTCTCGTCCTCGATCGGCGTGTCGGCGAGCGCCTGGTGCAGCGCATCGGTGCGCAGGTCGCCGATCATGGCGACGCCCTTCTGCGTCACCTCTGGCCGGGTCCCGGCCGTCGGCATGGCATCGTCATCCGTGCCGCTGCCGCCCGCCGCGCCGGTCGCGGCTTTGCCACTGCCCGCGGGCTTGCCGGCCTTCTTCGTCTCGGGCAGCCGGTAGGCAACGGTTTCCACCGCGCCCGTACGCACGTCGATGTAGTGTCCGACCAGATCGGTCTTGCCGGGCTTGCTGTAGACACGCTCGGCCTTCTTCGGCAGTTGGCCTTGGCCGTAATCGTTCACCGGCAGGAGCGTGCCACGCTCCGGCAGGTTGTTCTGCAGCCACTCCTGCTGGGCGCCGAAGAACCCTTCGACGT
>JAKAFQ010000803.1 GCA_021817875.1 Pseudomonadota bacterium | reverse complement strand
CGATCGCCGCCACCAGGTGATAGAAAGCCTCGATCAGCGGCACCGCCAGGTCGGCGGCCCGTGCGCGCCGCACCGCATCGCCGAAGGTCTCCTCGACCTCGAGCGCGCGGCCGGCCTGCAGATCCTGCAGCGCCGACATGCGGTGCCCGGGTGCGCTGGCGGCGAACTGCGCACCGGCCGCGCGCACCGAATCGACCGCCTGCGACTCCGATCCGCCGAGGATCGCCTGCAACGGCAGGATCGCCCCCTCGTCGGTCAGCTCCATGCCGGCCGCTCGCGCCAGCTGCGCCGCCTCGCGCGCCATGCGCACCAGGACGCGCGCACTGCCCGGATCGCTCAGATACCGCCAGGTGGCCAGGCGCGTGGTCACCGCCAGGCTCATCAGGGGCAGCCAGGCCACGAATTTGCTCCACTCCCAGGAGAGGATGTGCTCCACGGCCGCCGAACGCACCCCGGCGGCCTCGAGAGTCGCCGCGAGACTCCGCGCCCGTTCGCTCTGGCCGCCGTCGAGCTCGCCGAGCAGCAGGTTGACGTTGCGCGTGAACAGCGCCTCACCCGAGGCGAGCAGCTCACCGCTGGTGTTGGCGAGCGCGCCCAACGCGCGTGCGGCGCCGAAGGTTTCCGCCAGTAGCTCGTTTTTCAGCAGCCCGTTCTGCACGGAAAACGCTACGCCCACCCGGACGTGCCGCAGCCGCTCGAGTGCCGCCGCGGTCCCCGGCGTCTTGGTCGCAACGATCAGGCAATCAGCCGCCTCCAGGCGCGCCGGATCGGTCAGCACCGTGACCGGCACGGCGATGTCGGACAGTCCCGTGACACGCGCACCATCGCGCTCGAGCACGCGGGCCCTCTCGCCGCGCGCCAGCACGATCACCGTATGCCCGGCGCGCCTCAGATGCGCCGCCAGAATCGTGCCGAGGGCACCGGGTCCGAGAATCGCGAATTCCGCCCGAGTCATTCCGCCACGCTCCCCGCGCCATGCGCGCCCCGCCTGCCCCGTGCGTCCGTCACGTGCCGCCCGCCGGCCTGCCGAGCGCGGCGTGCACCGCCGCCAGGGCATGCAACCGGGCGGTATCGAAAATCGCAATGCCCGGCTCATCCTGCCCGAGCAGCAGCCCGAGCTCCGTGCAGCCGAGGATGATCCCCTCGGCGCCCTCGCCGCGCAGCGACTGGATGATCGCGCCAAGGGCCTCGCGCGCCGCCGGGGTGAAGCGCCCGTGACAGAGCTCCTCGTAGATCATCCGGTGGATCACCTTGCGCTCGGCTTCCTGCGGCAGCATCACCCGCAAGCCCCTGTCCTCCAGCCGGCCGCGATAGAAATCCTGCTCCATGGTGTAGCGGGTGCCGAGCAGCGCCACGCGCGACAGACCCCGGCGGCGGACTTCCGCAGCCGTCGGGTCGACGATATGAATGAACTCCGCGGGTGCGGCGGCGGCTGCAATCGCCGGCGCGACCTTGTGCATCGTATTGGCGCACACCACGATGAACCGCGCCCCGGCCTGCGTCAGTGAGCGGGCGCAGGCGCCGAGCAGCGCCGCGGCATCGTCCCAGCGATCTTCTCGCTGGCAGGCTTCGATCTCGGCGAAGTCGACCGTGTGCAGGATCGAGCGCGCGTTGTGCTGTCCGCCGAGCAGACGGTGGGTCTCCTCGTTGATGACCTGGTAGTAGGTCACCGTCGACTCCCAGCTCATCCCGCCGATCAGACCGATGATGTGCATCGCTTCATTCCGTCCGCATCCCGCTGCGATGGTAACGCATCGCCGGTCGCCGCGAACATCGCACCTCTGGCGATACGCAGTGAGGCCGTTGCCCGGCGGAGCGCTGCCCGACCATGGAATGAGTCTGCGCAAGAGCGGAACGACGAACCGCAATCGCGGTGCTCCGCACACCACCACACGCGGGCGGGGAAACAGGACCCGCGGGCGCTCGGTCGCAGATGACCCTTCGCTCAAGCATCGGCGGGGGTTGAGCGTCTGGCGCCGCGCAGCGGGATGGCTGCCCGGCGGGCGAGTACGTCAGCCTGCGCTGCATGGAGGTCCTGCCGGCGTCCGCGGATCGATGTTGCCCGGGAGGGCGCGCGGTGAGGGAAGCAGAGTTTACAGCGCGCCCGGCCGATCAAAGCAACCCCATGCGGGCAAACACCAGCAGCGTCTCGACGAGATCGCTGAGGCCGTGTGACTTCTCCAGCCAGTACGCATACAACACGCCGAGGATGAACGCGTAGATCTGCCGACCCAGAGCGAGCAACCATCCGACCTTGAAGAAGCTCGTCGCATGCAGCAGCGCGAACATGACCGGCACGATGACACCGTCCCAGTTCATGCTGAAGCGACCGACGCGCAACTTGCCCGGCATCGGCGCCAGATACATGACCCACAGCGCGCGCAGCGGAATCTCTTCGGTCGGGCCCGCATAGACACTGAACGCTATCCAGCGCCACACGTCCGCGTGCCCCAGCGGATGGACACACCAGGCGTTGCAGCTTGCTGCGCGCAGCGAGCGGTCGGGTCCTCTGCGCTCGGCTCATTGGCA
>JAKAFQ010000802.1 GCA_021817875.1 Pseudomonadota bacterium | reverse complement strand
GTATGAAAAGCGCCTGCAGAGCGAGCTCGATGTCATCTGCCAGATGGGCTTTGCCGGCTACTTTCTCATCGTCGCGGATTTCATCCGCTGGGCGCGCGGCAACGGCGTGCCCGTCGGACCGGGGCGTGGCTCGGGCGCCGGCTCGCTGGTCGCCTACAGCCTCGGCATCACCGATCTCGATCCGCTGCGCTACGAGCTGCTGTTCGAGCGCTTCCTCAATCCCGAGCGCGTGTCCATGCCCGACTTCGACGTCGATTTCTGCATGGAAGGCCGTGACCGCGTCATCGAATACGTGGCGCAGCGCTACGGGCGCGAGCGCGTCTCGCAGATCATCACCTACGGCACCATGGCCGCGAAGGCGGTCGTGCGCGACGTCGGGCGGGTGCTCGGGATGAGCTACGGCTACGTGGACCGGATCGCCAAGCTCATTCCCTTCGAGCTCGGCATCACCCTCGAGGAGGCGCTCGCGAAGGAGCCCGAGCTCGGCAAGCTCTACCAGACAGAGGAGGAGGTGCGCACGCTGATCGACCTGGCGCGCTCGCTCGAGGGGCTGACGCGCAACGCCGGCATGCATGCCGGCGGCGTGGTGATCGCCCCTTCGGTGCTCACGGACTTCGCGCCGCTGTACTGCGATGAGTCCGGCGGCAGCGTCGTGACCCAGTTCGACAAGGACGACGTCGAGGCCGCGGGCCTCGTCAAGTTTGATTTTCTCGGCCTGCGCACCCTCACCATCATCGATCACGCGGTGGCGGCCATCAACCGCGAGCGCCCCGCGCGGGGCGAGCCGCCGCTCGATATCACGCGGATCCCGCTCGATGATGCCGTCACCTACGAGCAGGTGCTCAAGAAGGCGCAGACGGTCGCGGTCTTCCAGTTCGAATCGAGCGGCATGCAGCGGCTGCTGAAGGATGCCCGGCCCGACCGCTTCGAGGACCTGATCGCGCTGATCGCGCTGTTCCGGCCCGGACCGATGGAGCTGATCCCGGAGTACGTCGCCTGCAAGCACGGCAAGCAACCCGAGTACCTGCACCCGGACATGAAGGAGGTGCTCGCCGTCACGTACGGCGTGTTCGTCTACCAGGAGCAGGTGATGCAGATGGCGCAGCGCCTGGCCGGCTACACCCTCGGCGGCGCAGACCTGCTGCGCCGCGCCATGGGCAAGAAAAAACCCGAGGAAATGGCCAAGCAGCGCAGCGTGTTCGTCACCGGCGCCACCGCCCGCGGCATCGACGCCGGCACCGCGAACGCGATCTTCGACCAGATGGAGAAGTTCGCCGGCTACGGCTTCAACAAGAGCCACGCCGCCGCCTACGCGCTGCTTTCCTATCAGACGGCCTATCTCAAGGCGCACTACCCGGCGGCGTTCATGGCGGCGATGCTCTCGGCGGACATGGATCACACCGACAAGGTCGTGACGCTGATCCACGAGTGCGCCGCCATGACGCTCGAGGTGCGCCTGCCGGACATCAACGCCTCGCGTTACGGATTCGAAGTGGAAGGCGAGCGCGCCATCCGCTACGGCCTCGGGGCGGTGCGCGGGGTGGGGCGCGGCGCCGTGGAGGCGATCGTGGCCGAGCGCGAGGCCCGCGGGCCGTTCTCGAGCCTCGAGGATCTGTGCCGGCGGCTCGATCTGCAGAAAACCAACCGCCGGGTGCTCGAGGCGCTGCTGCGGGCCGGCAGCCTCGATGTGCTCGGGGCCAACCGCGCGACGCTCATGGAGCGGCTGCCTGCGGCGATGCAGCTCGGCGAGCAGGGCTCGAAGGCGCTCGCGGCCGGCCAGGATGACCTGTTCGGCCTCGGGGCGGGTCCTGCGGCCGCGCCGTGCGAGCCGCCGGATGCGCTGGCCCTGCCCGAGTGGCCCGAAGCGGTGCGTCTCGCCGGGGAGCGCGAGACGCTCGGGCTGTATCTCACCGGCCACCCGATCGGGCGGTTCGAGGCGGGGCTCGCGGCGGTGGTCTCGCATCGCATCGGCGACCTGGTCCATGCCGAGCCCTGGATGTCCGGCGCGCGCTCGGGCGCGTCCGGTGGCGAATCGCCGCGCTTCGCGGCCGGCCGGCCGGTGAGCGTCGCGGGGCTGATCGACGAGGTGCGCAAGCGCGGCTCTCGCGTCATCCTGACACTCGATGACGGCACCGGCAGGCTCGAGGCGAGCCTGTTCGAAGAGGCCTATCAGCAACAGCGCGACCTGGTCGTCAAGGACACGCTGGTGCTCGCCGAAGGGTTGTTGCGCTTCGACGATTTCTCGGACGCATGGCGGCTCAACCTGCGTCGGCTCGCCGCGCTGCCCAAGGCGCTCGAGCGCCAGACACGCCGTGTGGTGCTGCGCTGGCCGCGAGGCGCCGAGCACGCGACGCTGCAGCGGCGGCTCGAAGAGCTGCTCGGGCGCTTCCGGCCCGGAGCGTGTCCGGTGACGGTCGAGTACGTCGCGCGCGGCGCCCGGGGCGCGCTGGCACTCGGAGCGGAGTGGTCGGTGACGCCCGCCGCAGAGCTGCTCGAGGCGCTCGAGGGGCTGCTCGGGGCAGGCAGCGTGACG
>JAKAFQ010000801.1 GCA_021817875.1 Pseudomonadota bacterium | reverse complement strand
GCGGGTCGGTGAGGAGGTCGGGAAACTTGCCGGCAAACTCCCATGCGTTGAAAAACGGCATCCAGTCGATGTAGCTGAGCAGCTCCGTCAGGGGATAGTCCGCGAAGCACTGCACGCCGGGCGAGCGCGGCACCGGCGCGGTGTACGCGGCCCAGTCGATGCGCCGGCGGTTGGCCCTCGCCTGGGCGAGGCTCAGCGCCGGCGCCTTGACCTTGCGGCCCGCATGCTGCTCACGCTTGCGCTGGTGCTCCTCGTTGACCTTCTCGATGAATCCGCCGCGCGTCTGGGGATTGGCGAGCGTCTGGCAGACGCTCACCGAGCGTGAGGCGTCCTTCACGTAGATCACTCCCGAGCCGTACCGGGGGGCGATCCTGACCGCGGTATGCGCCGGCGAAGTCGTGGCGCCGCCGATCAGCAGCGGCAGCGTGAAGCCTTGGCGCTGCATCTCCTCGGCGACATGCACCATCTCATCGAGCGACGGCGTGATCAGGCCCGACAGCCCGATGAAATCGGCTTCCTCCCGCCGGGCGGTATCCAGGATCTTCTCGCACGGCACCATGACGCCGAGGTCGATGACCTCGAAATTGTTGCACTGCAGCACCACCCCCACGATGTTCTTGCCGATGTCGTGCACGTCGCCTTTGACAGTGGCCATGACGATGCGGCCGTTGGCGCGACGCGCTCCGGAGTGCTTGCTCTGCTCGATGAACGGCACCAGGTGCGCCACCGCGCGCTTCATGACCCGGGCGCTCTTGACGACCTGAGGCAGGAACATCTTGCCGGCGCCGAACAGGTCACCGACGATGTTCATGCCGTCCATCAGCGGCCCCTCGATCACCTGCAGCGGGTGCTCGAACGACTGGCGCGCCTGTTCGGTGTCCTCGATGATGAAATCATCGATCCCCTTGACCAGCGCGTGCTCCAGGCGCTTGGCGATGGGCAGCGAGCGCCACTCCAGATCGTCCTTGCGCCTGCCAGCGCCACCCTCGCCCTTGTAACGTCCGGCGAGCACGAGCAGCCGCTCGGTGGCGTCGGCACGCCTGTCGAGGATGACGTCCTCGACGGCTTCGCGCAGCTCCGGGGCGATCTCCTCGTAGATCGCCAGCTGCCCGGCATTGACGATGCCCATGTCCATCCCGGCGCCGATGGCGTGGTAGAGGAACACGGAATGCATGGCCTCGCGCACCCGGTCATTGCCGCGGAACGAGAAGCTCACATTGCTGACTCCGCCGCTCACCAGCACCTGCGGCAGGCGTTCCTTGATGAGCCGGGTGGCTTCGATGAAGGCGCGCGCGTAACCGTTGTGCTCCTCGATGCCCGTGGCAACGGCGAAAATGTTGGGATCGAAGATGATGTCTTCGGGCGGGAAGCCCACCTGCTCGGTGAGGATGCGGTAGGCGCGCTCGCAGATCGCCACCCGGCGCTGCACGGTATCGGCCTGACCCTGCTCGTCGAACGCCATGACCACCGCGGCCGCCCCGTAGCGGCGCACCTTGCGGGCATGCTCCAGGAACACCGCCTCCCCCTCCTTGAGACTGATCGAGTTGACGATGCCCTTGCCCTGCAGGCATTTCAGCCCCGCCTCGAGCACCGCCCACTTCGAGGAATCGAGCATCACCGGCACGCGCGCGATGTCGGGCTCGGCGGCCACGAGGTGCAGGAAGCGCACCATCGCCGCTTCGGAGTCGAGCATGCCCTCGTCCATGTTGATGTCGATCACCTGCGCGCCGCTCGCCACCTGCTGACGCGCCACCTCGAGCGCCGCCGCGTAGTCGCCGGCCTCGATGAGCCTGCGGAACTTCGCCGAGCCGGTGACGTTGGTCCGTTCCCCGACGTTCACGAACAGCGATTGCTCGTCGATGTTGAGCGGCTCCAGTCCGCAGAGGCGGCACTTGGCCGGCGCAACCGGCACCGGCCGGGGAGCCTGCGTGCCGAGCGCATCGCGCACCATCCGGATGTGCTCCGGAGTGGTGCCGCAGCAGCCGCCGACGATGTTGAGCAGGCCGCTGTCGGCGTATTCACGCAGGATCTGCGCGGTCTCCTCCGGTCCCTCGTCATACTCGCCAAAGGCGTTCGGCAGCCCGGCATTGGGGTATGCGCAGATCCGGGTATCGGCGATCCGGGCGAGCTCATCGATGTAGGGACGCAGCTGCCGCCCGCCGAGCGCGCAGTTGAAACCGACCGCGAGCGGTCGGGCATGGCGGATGGCGTTCCAGAAGGCCTCCGGAGTCTGCCCGGAGAGGATTCTCCCGGAGGCATCCGTGATGGTGCCGGAGAGAATGATCGGCAGCTCGATGCCCGTCTCGTCGAACAGCTGCAGAGCGGCATGGATCGCCGCCTTGGCGTTGAGCGTGTCGATCACCGTCTCGATCAGGAGCAGATCGACCCCGCCCATGAGCAGCGCGCGCGCGGCCTCCAGGTAGGTCGCGGCGAGCTCGTCGAACGATACGCTTCGGTAACCCGGATCATTGACATCAGGGGAAAGCGATGTCATGCGGCTGGTCGGGCCCAGTGAGCCGGCGACGAACGCCGGCCGGCCC
>JAKAFQ010000107.1 GCA_021817875.1 Pseudomonadota bacterium | reverse complement strand
GTTCACCCACCCGAGCACCGCGGAGATGATCAAATACGCCTCGAACGCGGTGCTCGCCACCATGATCTCGTTCTCGAACGAGATCGCCCGCCTGTGCACCGCCGTGGGCGATGTCGATGCGATCGATGTGATGCGCGCCGTACACCAGTCCTGTTACTTCACGACGCGTCGGGACGGTGAGCGCATCACGGCGGGCATCAGCGCCTTTCTCGAGCCGGGCTGCGGCTTCGGCGGCAGCTGTCTGCCGAAGGACGTGACGGCGCTGCTCGGCCTCGGCCGGGACCAGGGCGTGTCTCTGGAGCTGCTGCGCGGCGTGCTCGCCGTCAATCACGGCCAGGCGCAGGAAATGCTGAACCTGATCGAACGGCACGTGCCCTCGCTGAGCGGCGTCACCGTGACCGTGCTCGGTCTCGCTTTCAAGCCCGATACCGATGACGTGCGCGAGTCACCGGCCTTGCCGCTGATCCGCGCCCTGAAGGCACGCGGCGCCCGGCTGACGGCCTACGACCCGGTGGCGCGTCCGGCAAGCCGGGACCTGGAGAATGTCAGGTTGGCGTC
Organism: Pseudomonadota bacterium; assembly: GCA_021817875.1. The sequence continues at coordinate 10,002 of JAKAFQ010000107.1, read as the reverse complement.
ATCGCTGCGCGAGGCCGTGGCGGACGCGGACGTCGTGGCGCTGGTGACGCGCTGGCCGGAGTTCGCCACCCTGGCGTCCGTCCTGGATGAGATGGGCCGTCAGCCGCTCGTCGTCGATGGTCGGCGGTGTCTGGAGCCGGCCCGGTTCGCGCGCTACGCGGGCATCGGGCGCGGCTGACGGCCCCGATGCCCGAGCCCCGCGGCTGACCCGCCATGCCCACCGTCAGCCTCTGCATTGCCACCTACCGGCGCAACGCGCGACTGCAGGCGCTGCTCGAGGACCTGGCGCGCCAGGAGCGCCTTCCCGACCAGGTGGTCGTCGTGGACAACGATGCGGCAGGCGGTGCGCGCGCCGTCATCGATGCATGGCGTGCGACGCACGATGCATTCCGGCTCGATTATGCGATCCAGCCCCAGCCCAACATCGCGTTGACCCGCAACCGTACCGTGGACATGGCCACCGGCGAGTGGCTCGCCTTCATCGACGACGACGAGCGGGCGCCGCCCCAGTGGCTCGGCGGCCTCCTCGGGGCGGCGGCGAGCCATGCCGCCGACGGCGTGCTCGGCCCGGTCGAACCGCAGGTGCCCGACACCGCGCCCCGCTGGCTGCGCCTCGGGCGCTTTTACGACTTCCCGCACCAGCGGACCGGCGCACCGGTGCCGCTGAACTGCATGCGCTTCGGCAACGTGCTGCTGCGCGCCGCGGCGGTGCGGGCCGAGCCCGGTCCCTTCGACCCGGCGTTCGGACTGATGCTCGGTGAGGATGGGGATCTGCTGGTCCGACTCGCACGCAAGGGATCGCGGATCGTGTGGAGCGAGGAGGCGCCGGTGTTCGAGCCGGTCGAAGCCCGGCGGCTGACGCTGCGCTGGCTGCTGAAACGGGCCTTGGGCGGCGGACAGGGCTACGCGCGTGCCGTCGTCAGCGGGGCCTACCGGCCGATCGGGACGCCGGGCCGCCTCGTCTTTTATCTGCGCGCCGGGCTGCAGATGTTCGTGGCCGCCGCGCTCGCCGCCCTCACCCTGCCCCTCGGGCGCCACCGCGCCGCCGCGTGGCTGATCCGGGCCGCGGCGAACTTCGGCAAACTCTCGACGCTCTGGGGCGCGCAGCACCGCCAATACGCGCGCACCGCACAGGAGCGGTCCAGCCCCTAGGGCTCGCGCACCCCGGCATGCGCAGCGGGGCGCCGAGTGCCCTCGGAACAGGGTGCCTTCAGCGAGCGCCGTGACTGGCCGTAGCAGCGGGTGCGTGGGAGCCGGCCCCGTGGCGGAAGGCGCAAAGGAGGCGCGCGGCCCGCGACGCGCCACTTTTCAGTGCGTGGTCCAGCCGAAATTATTGAGATACAGAATCACATTGCTGCTCGGCTGCACGGTCGCCTTGTAATAGGCGGTGCGCTGATAGGTCAGCGTCTCGCTCGGCACACTCGTCGAGGCGCTGATCCCGGGGCCACCGAGGGTGAACGTGCCGATCGCGCCATTCTGACTGTACGCGGTGATGTAGGTGCCGGCGGGCACGCCCGGTCCGGTCACGAACCCGCCCGCATCCACGATCGCCGGCCCCGAATCGATGGCCGTCACCGTGAGCGTCGTGCCGGAGATCGAGCCGGTGAAGGTGCAGGTGCCGATGCCGAGCGCCGACAGCGGGATCTTGTAGGTGGCCCAGGTGTTCGGCTTCGGGGCCGGTCCGTATGCGAACACGTCCGGGATCGTGATCCAGCCCAGCACGTCCCCGGGCGGCAGGCGCGTGAAGTGGTTGAGGAACAGCTGGTAGCCGACGGTGGCCCCCGGGTTGATGTCGACGGTGAAGTACTGGAAGGCGCCGAGATCGAGGTCGTCCACGGGAGCCTGAGGCGCCCCGGCGACGATGTTCAGCCCGCCCCCGGAGGTGAAGTTCCCCTCGATATCGTACGGCCCGCCCTGCGGGTTGCCCTGGGTGCTGTCCCAGGTCGCCACCGCGCCGCCGTAGTCGAAATTGTAGTCGTTCCAGTTCGAGTAGCCGTCGTGATAGCCGTAGACCGCGTAACCGGCCGTGAGCGGTCCCTGCTGGCCCTGTGAGTCCACCGCGGCCACCGCGTAGGCATACGGTGTGGTCGGCGTGTCGAAATACGGGTCGTTGCTGTTGGTCGCCGCGCTGTCGATGAACTGCCAGGCGCTGAAGGTCACCGGCGCAGCGGCGGTGCCCACGTTCTGCGCGATGTTGACCGGATAGGTGCCGACGCCGCCCGGCGTCCCGCTCAGCTGCGGGCCATTGATCAGCGTTCCGACCGAGACCCCGGTCCCGGCGTACACCGGCCCCGGGATGAGCGTCCCGGAGCGCACCGAAGTGACCGTCAGGGTCGTGCCACTGATGTAACCGAGGAACGTCGTCGGGGCCGACACCTTCGCGTAGGCGACTCCATTGCGGTACACCTCGTAATACGCCACCGGGTACGCCCCCGCGCTCGCCGGCTGCCACTCGATGGCCTGGTAACCGGTGAGCGCCGCGGCCTGCCCGGTGCTGCTGTCCTGGTTGTCCGCTCCCCCCTGATTCACCAACATCAGGTCGGTCGGCGCCGACGGCAGGCCCGCCTGGCCGCTGACGCCGCTGATCGTCACGCTCGCGCGGCTCTGGCTGCCGAGCGTCGCGTCCTGGGGGTTCGACAGACTCACCGTGAAGGTCCTCGTTCCCGAGTACACCGCGACGGCATCGATCGGCACGGTGATGCGCTTCGCACTCGAATCCCCCGCCGCCCACTGCACCGTTCCCGAGGTCGCGGTGAAATCGCTGCCCGAAACGGCCGTGCCGCCGGCTGTCGCATACTGGACGCTCGCCGCCGCAGTGCCCGCGGCGGAGAGCGTCACCGCCAGGGTGGCCGAACCCTGCGTCTGCGCCACGGTATAACTCGGCGCCGCGAACGACACCACGCCGAGCGACTTGGTCGAGGTCGATGGGGTGGAACCCGCGGCGCCGGACCCGGAGGTGGCCGAGCTGCCGCCGCTGTGACAGGCGGTGACGCTCAACGCCAGCAGCGCGAGCGCCATCCTGCGAGTCGATGACACTCGATGCGAGCGGGTGCCCGCGCGCCCGCCCCCGGAACGATCACACCCGTCCCGATGCCGCGAGGCAATTGAATGAGTCCTGGGAACGCGCCGGCCGGCGCCACACGCCCGACCCCCTCCTGTTGACGAATCCATCTTGTCGTACCGCCTGAATATCCTGCGCGGCAACCTCGCCGCGGACCGGGTGGTGTTTTCGGATTCATCTTAAGCGTTCGGGCTCGGCCGCCACAATGTCGAAAAAAGACGACGTCGCCATCGACGGACGGTTGAGCCGCCGGGCCCGCGACCGCCGCAGTGGAGGGGTCTCGAGGGCCTCGCGCGGGGCTCATGCCGGAGCCTGACCTCGACAGGTCGACCCGGTCCCTCCCCGATGCCGCGGGCCGCGGCGGCCGGGTGTGCGCCGGGCGCGCCAGACCTTGCGGTGCGGCCCTCGGAGGCCGTGGTCTTCCCCTATACATTCGGACCGGGACGCGTCGCACACTGCCGCGACACCCGGCACCGCGCTCAGGCCATGAACCCGCCCTCGATCGATCCGCTGAGTCCGAATCTCGACGAGCAGCTCGCCCAGACGCTGGTGCTGCTGTACCGGCTGTCGACCGAAGCGCTCGAGCGCATCAACGCGCTGATGGCGGACCTGCGGATCCGCTTCGCGGAAGCGGCCGTGCGCTCCGGGGTGATCACCTCCCAGCAGCTCGACGAGGCCCTGAAATGGATCCATCAGCGTGCGCTCGCCGAGGGAAACGACCTCGTGGACCAGGTGCTGCGCCGCGCGGCGCAGGAACGCAACGTCGTGCTCTGGGAGCGTCAGCCCCTCGAACCGTCCCATGAGATCGTTCTCGCGCACGAGCCGGCTCATCCGCACAGTGAGACGGTCCGCAGCCTGCGCACCGAGCTGCTGCTGCGCTGCCACAACCGACGCCGGGGCAGCATGATCGCGCTGCTCAGTCCCTGCGCCCGGGAGGGACGCTCCCGCCTCGCGGCGGAGCTGGCGATCGCCTTCGCCCAGCTCGGCAGGCGCACACTGCTCGTCGACGCGGACCTGCGCAGGCCGAGCCAGCACCGGCTGTTCGGCGCCGACAACGCGGTGGGGCTCGCGCAGGCGCTCGGCCCCGGGGGGCCACACTGCTTTCACGCGGTCCACGACCTGCCCCGAATGGCGCTGATGACCTCCGGAGCGCTGCCGCCGAATCCCCTGGAATTGCTCTCCGGCGGCGCCTTCGAGTCCACGCTGCGCCAGTGGCGGCGCGATTTCGAGTTCGTGATCCTCGACACGCCGCCCACGACGCAGTTCTCCGACAGCATGGTGGTGGCGGCCGCGGCCGGCAACGTGCTCATCCTCGGCCGCGCGCAGACGACCCGGTTCGCGCAGCTCAACGAGGTGTGCCGCAACCTCTCCTGCACGCGCTCGAGAGTGCTGGGGGCCGTGATCAACCGGTTCTGAGCGCGCCACGCATGCTCACCGGGGCCTGCAACGGCCGATGAGGGAGATCCGGTGCACCTGATCGTCACACTGATCCTGCTGCTCGTCGGACTGCCGGCGCTCGGGGCGTGCCTGTACCTGCTGGCACTCACCCTGCTGTCGGCCGATCTGCCCACGCCGGCCCCGAGCGCCCGCCGCATGCGTTTCGATGTCATCGTTCCGGCGCACAACGAGGTGGCGGTGTTGCCGCGGCTGATGGCGACACTCGAGCGACTCGACTGGCCGAGAGACCGCTACCGTGTCCTCGTCATCGCCGACAACTGCACCGATGAGACCGCCGCGCTCGCGCGCAGCCTCGGCGCCACGGTGCTCGAGCGGCACGAGCCGCAGCGACGCGGCAAAGGCTATGCCCTGCAGTTCGCGTTTGAGGCGCGTCGGGCGCAGCGCTTCGCCGATGCGGTGGTCGTCGTCGATGCCGATGCCGAGGTCTCGGAAAACCTGCTCGAGGCGATCAGCGCGCGCCTGGAGCGCGGCGCCGAAGCGGTGCAGGTGCAGGGCACGGTGTCGAATGCCGCCGATTCCTGGCGCACGCGCCTGTTGACGATCGCGACGGCGGCGTTTCACATCGTACGCTCGCGGGCCCGCGAGCGCCTGGGGCTGTCCTGCGGCATCCGCGGCACCGGCTGGGCCGTCACCAACCGTGTGCTCGAGGCGGTTCCCTATCACTCGTACTCCCTCGCCGAGGACCTCGAGTACGGCATCGAGCTCGGCCTGGCCGGCTACCCGGTCCACTGCGCCGATGAGGCGAGCTCGCACGCGGAAATGGTCACCGGAGAGCGGGACGCCCGCAGCCAGCGGCGCCGCTGGGAGCTCGGTCGGCTGCAGCTGATCCGCTCGCGAACGCTGCCGCTGCTCGCCGCCGCGGTGCGCCGCCGCGATCCGGTGTGTCTCGATCTCGCCTTCGACCTGATGGTGCTGCCGCTGTCCTACGTGGCCATCCAGGTCGGACTGTTCACGCTGCTCGCGGTCCTCGCCGGCGCCTGGAGCGCCGCGTACCGACCGTGGGAGTGGACCGCGCTGCTGTGCTGGGTGGGACTCGTGAGCCATGTGCTGCGCGGCTGGCAGCTGAGCGGTGTCGGTCCACGCGGCCTGCTCGATCTCGCCCGCGTCCCGGTGTTTCTCGCCTGGAAGCTCATCGTGATGCTCGGCCGGCGCGACTCGAGCGGCTGGATCCGCACCCGCCGCGAAGGATCCTGACGGCGCCTCAGGCTCCGAGGCGACGCACGCCCCGCACGGCCGGCCGGCGCACGGCCGGGACGGCGGCGCCACTTCTGCGGGTCACCGCGGCCTGCTCGAGCAGCGCGCGCGCGAGCATCACGGTGGCCACCGTCATGACGGTGAAGCAGAAGTTGTCGAGATCGAGCCAGGTCGATTCGGTCAGGTTGATGAGCAACTGCTGAAAGAGCAAGGCCAGGAACAGCACGGCCTGAGCCCGGTCGGTGCGCATCAGCCGCAGACACTGGCGCAGGTAGGCGAGCAGATAGCCGAGCAGGCACAGCACCCCGACGATGCCGAGGTCGTTCCGCATGTCGTAGTAGCCGTTATGCGCCTCGGTCGGCCAGAACCCCCACATCCGCTGCACGAACACGTAGGACGGCGAGGACGGCACGGGTCCCGCGCCCCAGTAGGCCCCGAAACCCGACCCGAGGTAGGGATGCCGCGCGATGTTCTCCCGGATCAGCTGCCAGATTTCGGTCCGACCGGAAAAAGTCAGGTTCTTCCCGGTGAGCGACACGAGCGGGTCGATCAGGATCCGCTCCAGACCCGGCACCACGTTCATCACCGCGAGGCCGTAACTCACGCACGCCACCGTGAACAGCAGCACGATGTAGGGCAGGTAGCGGCGCATGGCCGGCCCGGAACGCATCAGGATGAGCAGGAACAGCACGGCAAACGTGGTGCAGAAGAGAGAAGTGGAGCTGCGCGAGAGGATGAGGCAGGTCGCCCCGATCGCCACACCCGCCAGCCCGCGGCTCCAGTGCACCTGCCGCGCCAGCCAGGCGTGCAGCCAGAAAATCACGCCGAAACTCGACAGCTCACCGAAGACATTCTTCTGCGAGGTGAGTCCGCGCCACGCGTCCTTCAGTGAAATCGTGTCACCGAGTTCCTTGACCAGGGTGGGATCGAAGACACCCACGATCAGGGAGGCGAGCAGGATCAGCGTGATGGCCGGGCGCAGCACCGCCTGGAACCGGCGCGGCTGCCAGGCGCCCACCCCGAACGCCAGGCACACCATCACCATCGAGGCGAGCGCCACCAGCCGCGTGGCGGTCACCGGCGCGTCGATGGACCAGGCGAGACTGGCGCAGGCGAGCGCCATGAAACCCAGCAGCGGCCGGTTCAATGTGGCGAGGACGCGCCGCGCGACCGGCCAGCGCGAGCCGACCACCAGCACACCGACCGCGAGCAACACCAGTTTGATCAGCCGCGTCATCGGGCTCGGCGCCAGCGGGCTCGGCGCCAGCGGCGCCAGGGCCACCCGGGCGGCGGTGTGGTGGACGGTCAGCACCATGTACGCGAGCTGGATCCACACCAGGGCCGCCGTCAACGTCCCGTAGCGCGAATCCCGCGTCCGCCCGCCGGAGGCGCCCGCCCGCCGGGCGCTGCCGCGTGGGCTCATCGCCCCTCTCAGTGCGACAGCAGGGCGCATGTTCCCACCCATTGCGCATGTCCCGTACTGCAGCCGACGCCGCTCCTGCGGTACAAATCCCCCGGAATGGATACGCGGATCACGGCCGCCCGCATTGCGACTGTCCCCACAGCAGATCCCTACGCCCATGGCCACACCGACCTACGCCCTCGTCACCCCGAGCTATTGGAGAGATGTCGAGCGTTGCCGCTTCCTGCTCGAGACCCGCGAGCGGTGGGCCCCGTCGAGTCTGGCGCATTACCTGGTGGTCGCACGGGCGGACCTGGGGCTGTTCCGCTCGATGCTCAACGGCCGCACCACCCTCATCGTGGTGGAAGACATCCTGCCGCGCTGGCTGTTCCGGGTCCCCGGCTTCCGGCACTTCTGGTTCAGCCTGAGGACCCGTCCGGTCAAGAACTGGATCCTGCAGCAGATCGTCAAGCTCTCCGTGCCGGCCGTCGTGCCCGAGGACGTGCTGTTGTACGCCGACTCCGACATGTTCTTCATCGCTCCGTTCGAGCCCGCCGCATTCGAACGGCACGGCACGGTGCCGCTGTTTGCCGAGCCGGTGCCGCGCGGCCTGATTCCCGCCCAGGACCGCTGGCAGAGGGCCTGCTCGAAGCTGCTCGGCGTTGCCCCCGCGCACAGCTTCGAGACCAATTACGTGTCGCAGCTGATCTGGTGGCGCCGATCCAACGCCCTGGCGACCGTGCGGCGCGTCGAGGACATCACGGGCAGGCCGTGGCAGCAGGCGATCGGCGGGCTCAGCGGATTCTCCGAGTACATCCTGTACGGACTGCATGCCGAGCGGATCCTCGGCGCCGACGCCGGCCAGTGGCGCGATGAAACGGTCCGCACACTGTGCTACTGGGGCACGCGGCCGTTGAGCCCGCGGGACCTCGACATCCTGAAATCGAAGCGTCAACCCCATCATCACTCGGCCATGGTCTCTTCGAAATCCGATACGCCGATGCGGGACATCCGCAGGGTCTTCTCCTCACCCTGAGCGGCTCGGGGCGCGGGCGCCAGCGACTATCCGCCCGTCGACACCGCCGAGTCGAGCCCGTGGAAATACGACTTGCCGCCCCGCGCCCGGGTCGCGAGGATCGCGCCCACGGCGGGATCCGCCCCCGTGCCCGCGAGCGCGAGCCGCGCCGGACCTCCGGCCGGCGGGCCCGATGTGAGGGATCGTGACCCGCGCGGCCGACATCGACCCATTTGCGCCTGTAGGACCCGCTCCGTGCCGATGACGCTGCGCAACCGTGTCCTGAGACTCTTCAGCGCCGCCATCGGCGACCAGATGCTGTTGTCCGGCGCGAATTTCCTCGTCGGGTTGCTGCTGGTGCGGTACACGAGCAGCGCGGACTACGGAATGTACGTGCTGCTGCAGACCTCGCTGGTGCTGATCCTCAGCATCCACGGCGCCCTGGTCTGCAACCCGCTGTCGATCCTGAGCGGCGGCCGGGCGCCGCCCGAGCGCCAGCGGATGATCGGCGGCATCCAGCGCGGCCAGTCGCGCCTGCTGCGACCGCTGCTGCTGTTGCCGCTGATCGTGCCCGCCGCCGGCTACCTGGCCGGGCTGTTCAGCCCCGCGATGGCGCTGTTCATCGGCCTCGGCATCCTCGCCGCCTGGACCAGCGTGCAGCGCAACTACATCCGCAGCGTGCTGCTCATCTATGCGCGCACTCGCACGCTGCTAGCGGGTGACGCCGTGTATGTCGGCGTGCTGCTCGCCGGCATGGGGTGGGCAACCTTATCCCGCGCCAGCGCCCCCGTCTGGATCGCCTTCGCGCTGATGTCGGCCGCCTGGGCCGGCTCGGCATGGGGTATGCGGCGCTTCGCGGCCGACCCCGGCTGGGTGGCGGGCGATGCCCGGGCCGCGTGGCGCGAAATGCGCTCGCTCGGCGTCTGGGCGCTGACCGGCTCGGTGATCTACTGGGTGTTCAGCCGCAGTTACAACTACATCCTGGTCAGCCGCATGGATCTGTCGGCGGTCGCGGCCGTCAACGCCGTGCGCCTGATGGTGATGCCGGCCATCATGCTCGCCGTCGGCCTGCAGAGCGTGCTCACGCCCTTGGCCGCGGCCTGGAAGGCGGAAGTCGGCCTGCAGAGGCTGGTGCGCAGGCTGTGGCGCATCCTGCTCGCGGTCGGCGCACTGGACCTGCTCTATTTCGCACTGCTCTGGCCGTTTCGCGACTGGGTGAGCACCCGGGTCCTGCACAAGCACATCACCGAGCGCGACACGCTGCTGTTGCTCTGGGCCGTGTTCGCCCTGGTCGCCCTGGCGCGCGATGTGCTCGCGCCCGCGGTCTACGCGCTCGGCCGGTTGAAATGGCTCGCCTGGCAGATCGCTTTCTGCGCGCTCATCGCGCTCGCCGTGATGTGGTTCGGTATCCCGCGCTGGGGAATGCCGGCCGCGCTGATCGCGCTGCTGCTCGGGGAGTCGTTGAATCTCCTCGGCATCCTGTATCTGATCCGTGACGCGCAGCGTCAGGCCCGCCGGGACGAGCCCATCGGAGCGCTCGCCGCCGCGCCAGCGGGAAAACATGACGGTAAGTACGGAGTGCGCGCGCCCGATCAGCCCTGTTAAAGATCAGCGCTGCGCAGTGCGCTCGGACGGTTTGCGCGTGCCCGTCGCCGCGGCCGGCCGCACCGCGGAGGACATGCCATGCACTGGACTGATCGCACCTGGACCCTCGGGTGGGCCTTCCTCGCCGGACTGCTCAGCCTGTCCGGACGATTGCCGGCGGTGGTGGCATTATCCCGGATTCGTAGGGGCAATCCCCCGTGGTTGCCCGAATGGGCGGCCACAGGGGGCCGCCCCTACAATCATCACAAAATTGACGGATTAATCATC
>JAKAFQ010000106.1 GCA_021817875.1 Pseudomonadota bacterium | reverse complement strand
ACGCGGCGCGGGTCAGACGACCCGCGTCGTCTCCGCCCAACTCCAGTAGAGGCGCTTGGCCTCCTGGAAGATCGGACCGGCGTTGAGCGAACGGTCCTCGAAGCGATTGCAGACCACCAGCTTGCCATAGTTGCCGCACGAGAAAATCTCGTCCGCCTCGTGCAGATCCTGCACAGTCAGCTTGGCTTCCACCGCCTCGATGCCGGCCTCGTTAAGCAGGGCAAGCACCCGCTTGCGAGTGATGCCGGCGAGGAACGTGTTGTTCGCAGCCGGCGTCATGACCTTGCCGCGCTTGGCAATCACGACGTTGGCGAAAGCGAGTTCGGCGATGTTGTCCCACGGGTCGCGCATCACCGCCGCATCGAAGCCGCGTGAGACCGCCTCGCGCGTCGCCCGGTCGGAGTTCGGGTAGAGGCACGCAGCCTTCGCGTCCGTGGGCGCCATCTCGGGTGCGGGGCGGCGAAGCGGGGATAACGTGGCCGAGAAACCGCCTGCCGGGGGCAGCGGTGCCTCGAACAGGTGCAACACGAAGGTCGTCGTCGTGCTGGCGGCCGTGAGGTGCCCGCCCGCGCCATAGAACATCGGCTTTACATAGAGCACCGCGTCCTTTCCCATACGGCGGATGCCTTCGATCGCCAGCGCCTCTATTTCCTCTGGCGTCATTGTCGGCGTGAGCGCCATGGCCCGCGCGGAGTTGACCACCCGAGCGCAGTGACGCGAGAGGTCCGGAGCCAGCCCGGCGATCGCGCGCGCACCATCAAAGACGACAGAGCTTTGCCAGAACGCGTGATCAGCGGGCCCCACCAAGCGTGGCGGCACCTCCGTCCAGGAACCATCGAACCAGAATATTTCCTTGGGCATCCTATGACCTCGAGCGTTTCTGCCAAAACGCGCGTTCGGCGCCGCCGTGTCAACCCGGGGTCCGTGGGCTCAGCGAGCCGCCGCCGTCAGACCAGATCGTCGACGCGCTCGACGCCCGGCAGCAGTTTCATCGCCTGTGCGAGCCGGGGTGACAGGCTCCAGCCGCCAGGCAATGTCACCTCCACCTCCTGCCCCTCAGCAAGCCGCGGCACGAGCACGATACGGCCGCGGCCCCTGCCCTCCCGGTCGAGGAGCGAGCGGATGTGTTCCACCGCTTCGGTACGTGCGAGCCATACGCGGTACCCGCCGCCGGCCTGCGCCGCCGCGGCATCGAGCAGGCTCACCTGGTTGGCGGTGATGCGCAGCGCCTCGCCCTCGAGCCGTATCTCGGCTTCCACCAGCACGGCGTTACCCGTCGCGAGCATCTCTCGCGCGCGCGACAGAAGTTCCGAGAACACCGTGATCTCATAGCTGCCGCCGGAATCCGAGAGCCTCACCCAGGCCATGCGCGTCCCAGTACGCGTGAAGCGTTCCTTGGCACCGAGAACAAGGCCGGCCAACCGGACACGCGCCGCCCCTGCCTCGGCCCGCTGCGCCAGCCGATTAGATGGCACGACGAGCAAGCGGCGCAGTACGGAGGCATACGCATCAAGGGGGTGAGCGGTCAGATGAAAGCCGATTGCCTCCGCCTCCCGCGCCAGGCGATCCATTGGCGGCCAATCCGGCATCACCGGCAAACGCAGCTTTTCGGGCTCGCTCGCCACTGCAGCAAAGAGCCCCACCTGACCGGAGGCGCGCTCCTCGCTGCTTGCCTGGGCGCGACGCAGCAGCGTCTCGGCGCCAGCAAAGATCGAGGCGCGGTTCGATTCGAGCACATCGAAGGCGCCAGCCCGCGCGAGATTTTCGATCTGCATCTTGTTGAGCGCCTGCGGCTCCACCCGGGCCGCGAAATCGGCAAGGCTGGTGAAGGGACGGCTCCCGCGCGCCGCCGCCACCGCTCGCATGGCCGCCAGTCCGACGCGCTTGACCGCCGCCAATCCGTAACGGATAGCGAACGAGCCATCCGCTTGCCGCTCCAGCTTGAAGTCGGCATCGCTCGCATTGATGCACGGCGGCAGCACGGAGATGCCCATGCGCGATGCCTCCTGCCGGAGGGAGGCGAGACGATCCGTGTTGTTAATCGCAAGCGACATGCACGCGGCAATGAAGGCTTCCCGATGGTTCGCCTTCATCCAGGCCGTCTGCCAGGACACCACGGCATAGGCGGCAGCATGCGGCTTGTTGAATCCGTATTCGGCGAACTTCGCCATCAGGTCGAATACTTCGCCCGCCGTCGCGGCCGGAATGCCGCGTGCCGTCGCGCCGTCCAGGAAGATCTGCCGCTGCGCCTCCATCTCGCTTGCTATCTTCTTGCCCATCGCGCGACGCAGCAGGTCCGCGCCGCCCAAGGTATAGCCCGCCATGCGCTGGGCAATGGACATGACCTGTTCCTGGTAGACCATGATCCCGTAGGTCTCGCCCAGGATGTCTTGCAACTCCGGGTGCGGCACATCCCACTTCTCGCCATGCTTGCGCGCACAATAGGCGGGGATGTTGGCCATCGGGCCCGGCCGATAGAGGGCGCCAGCGGCGATCAGATCCTCGATGCGGTCGGGCTGCATCTGCCGCAGCACGTCGCGCATGCCCTGACCTTCAAACTGGAAGACGCCGCCGGCATCGCCCTTCTGCAGCATATCCCAGGTCTTGGTATCGTCGAAGGGTAGACGCTCGACATCGACGTCGATGCCTTCCCCAGCAAGAAAGTCCTGCGCTCTCCTCAGTATCGTCAACGTCGTGAGCCCAAGGAAATCGAATTTCACCAGTCCGGCCTGCTCGATGTACTTCATCGAATATTGGGTCACGAGCATGTCCGAGCGTGGATCGCGATAGACGGGGACCAACTCCATAAGGGGACGATCGCCGATGACGACGCCCGCGGCATGGGTGCTCGCGTGCCGGTAAAGCCCCTCGAGTTGCTGGGCGATCGAGAGCAAGCGCGCGACCGCCTCGTCTTGCTCCTGCATCTGCTGCAGCCGCTTCTCGCCGGCGATGGCTTCCTTTAGCGTGACCGGCTTCGCCGGGTTATTCGGTATAAGCTCGGCGACCTTGTTGACCTGCCCGAAGGTAAGCCCCAGCACGCGACCGACATCACGCACCGCCGCGCGAGCCTGGAGCTTCCCGAAGGTGATGATCTGCGCGACGCGATCCGCACCATAGCGCTCGCGCACGTAGGCGATGACTTCGTCACGGCGGTCCTGACAGAAGTCGATATCGAAGTCAGGCATCGAAACGCGCTCAGGGTTCAGGAAGCGCTCGAACAAAAGGTTATAGCGTAACGGATCGAGGTCCGTGATGGTAAGCGCCCAGGCGACAACCGAAGCGGCTCCAGAACCGCGACCTGGCCCCACGGGAATGTTCCGCGACTTCGCCCATTGGATGAAGTCCGCGACGATGAGGAAGTAACCGGGGAACCCCATCTTCTCGATGACGCCAAGCTCGAACGCGAGACGATCCTCGTAGGGTTTGCGATCCGTGATGCCGAGCACGGAGAGGTGCCGGTCGAGACCCTCCCGCGCCATCGCGCGCAGGGTTTCGGCCTCATTCATGCCCGCCCGGATATCCGGATATGTCGGCAGCATCGGGCGCCGTGTCTCGGCCATCGCCGCACACAGACGCGCAATCGCAAGCGTGTTGTCGCAGGCATCCGGCAGATCCGCGAAGGTTGCTCGCATAGCCGCAGGCGGCTTGAACCACGCTTCGGAACTTACTTGCCGCCGATCAGGGTCCGCGAGCTGCCTTCCTTCGGCGATACACAGCAAGGCCGCGTGGGCTTCGTGCATCGACGGTTCGCTAAAGAAACATTCGTTGGTAGCGACGATGGGCAGCCCGGCCTGGTCCGCCAGCATCAGCAACCCTGGTTCAATGACCTTCTCGATATCGGAACCATGGCGGATCACCTCAACGGCAAGATGCTGTCCGAACGACTCTTTTAGGGCGGCGAGCAGATGCTCCGCCTCACCCATTCGCCCATCCGCAAGGAGGCGCCCCAGCGGTCCCTCCGGTCCGCCGGTGAGAAGGAACAAGCCCTCCGAATGACGTTGGAGATGGGCAAGGGTGATGTGCGCGCGTTCGCTTGGCAGGGTCTCGATGTAGCCCGCAGATGACAGCAGCTGGAGCGCGTTTATACCTGCCTTGGTGCGCGCCAGCGCCACCACCGGCGCCATGATTCCGGACTCGGCGAGATGTAGCTGGCAGCCGACGATCGGTTGGATACCCGCCGAGACACAGGCTTGGGAAAACTCGATGGCCCCAAACAGGTTGCCGGTATCGGCGATGGCGACCGCGGGCATGCCCGCCTTGCGCGCGAGCTCGGGAATTTTCGCGCATTTGATGGCGCCCTCGCTCAGCGAGTAGCTGCTGTGGACCCGCAGGTGAACAAAGCCAGTGCTCATGGCAGTACTTCGACCCGTCCCTCTCGGAGTGTCACCCGGCGATCCATGCGCGCGGCGAGATCCGGATTATGCGTTGCGATCAGCGCTGCGACGCTACGCTCGCGCAACGTCTGCATCAGCTGCCCGAACACGGCATCGGCGGTCGCGACGTCGAGGTTGCCGGTCGGCTCATCTGCCAGGAGTACCGCCGGGCTGTTGGCGAGTGCACGCGCGATGGCAACGCGCTGCTGCTCGCCGCCGGAAAGCCTGGGGGGCGTATGTTCGAGCCTGTGTCCAAGGCCGAAGCCGCGCAGCAAAGCCTCCGCCCGCACCTCCGCTTCGCTGCGGCTCTTGCCCGCGATCATCTGCGGTAGCACCACATTTTCCACTGCCGAGAATTCCCGGAGGAGGTGGTGAAACTGGTACACAAAACCGATCGCGTCGCGGCGAACGGCGCTGCGTTCGCTGTCGTTCATTGCCGATGTGGTACGGCCGAGCACGTACACGTCGCCGGCGTCCGGCCTCTCGAGCAGCCCCGCGAGATGCAACAACGTCGACTTGCCGGCCCCCGAGGGGGCGACAAGGGCCACGGTCTCACCGGCTTCAATCGAAAGATCCACACCCCGCAACACCTCGAGCCGCACGTCGCCGCTGCGGTACGCACGAACCACATTGGCAAGCCGCAGCTTCGGGTCAGCCATGACGCAGCGCCTCCACGGGATCGGTGCGTGCCGCCCGCCAGGAGGGAAAAATGGTTGCGAGAAATGCAAGAACCAGCGCCATCGTGGCGACCTGTAGCACCTCCTGCCATCTCAGCTGCGCTGGCAGCTGCGAAAGGAAGTACACTTCCGGATTGAAAAGGTTCGTTCCCGTAAGGTGTTCGAGAAAGTGCTGCAGCGTGTCGATGTTGAGGCAAAACACCACGCCGAGAGCGACGCCCACGATGGTCCCCACCACGCCGACCGAGGAGCCCACCATGACGAAGATCCGTAGGATCGAGCCCGACGAAGCGCCCATCGTACGCAAGATCGCGATGTCCGCTGTTTTGTCCTTCACCAACATGAAAAGCGAGGACACGATGTTGAAGGCGGCAACGAGGATGATGAGCGTAAGGATAAGGAACATCACGTTCCTTTCCACCTGGACCGCGGTGAAGAAGGAGTTGTTGCTCTGTGTCCAATCCACCAGGTTCACGGGCGCGCCCGCAAACATCCGGTGCAACGCCGCCGTGGTCGCTGCAACTCTATCCGGGTTGCGCACGAATACTTGGATCTGTGTGACAGCGTTCGGTGACTGGAAGAAGAGCTGTGCAGCGCTCAAGGGCAGGTATGCGAACGACGTATCGGCTTCGTTGAAGCCGACACGGAAGATCGCGACAACCTTGTACGATTTGATCCGCGGTACCGTCCCGAACGCAGTTGCCATCCCCTGCGGCGAGACCAGGGTCACACGACTGCCGATGCCCAGGCCGAAACGTTGCGCTAGGCCTACACCAACGGCAATCGCGTCAGGCCCGCGGAGGTTCACGAGTGAACCTTCCATGATATGCTGCGAAACGACCGTAAGCTTGGCCATGTCCGCGGGTGCTAGCCCGCGGACCTCGGCCCCCACTGCGCCGCCGCGATCTGTTGTCAACAGGCACTGCCCATCGACGACCGGCAACGCCGCCGTCACATCCGGCAGCTTTTCGATTCGGGTGGCGAGTGCCGTGTAGTCCCGGATGGGCGTTCCAGCAGCGTAGATCGCGACGTGGCCGTTGAGGCCAAGGATGCGCGCCAGGAGCTCGGAACGAAACCCGTTCATCACCGACATCACGATGATCAGAGTGGCTACGCCGAGCGCGATACCAACCAGCGAAATCCCCGCAATGATCGAAACGAAACGCTCACCGCGGCGGGCCCGCAGATAGCGGATCGCCACCATTCGCTCGAAGGCCAGAGACATCAGCTAAGAACGCGCGCCAGCGCCGAGTCCGGAGAAACCGTTGCCCGCTCACCGGTGGCGCGCCGCTTGAGTTCCACCTCTCCGGCAGCCGCGCTCCGCGGGCCGACGATGATCTGCCATGGATGCCCCATGAGATCGGCGTCGGCAAACTTGGCACCCGGACGGTCATCGCGGTCGTCCAGAAGCGCGTCCGCACCAAGCTTCGCATAAAGGGCCTCTGTCATCTTATCGCAGGCGGCATCGCCCGGCTTGAGATTGAGGATCCCCACCTTCCACGGCGCGACGGTATCGGGCCAGATGATCCCCGCCTCGTCGTGACTTGCCTCGATGATACCACCCACCAATCGCGATACCCCGATACCGTACGACCCCATGTGCGGGACGATCGGCTGCCCATTTGGTCCGGCCAGGGACAGCCCCATCGGCGCGGAATACTTCGTACCGAAGTAAAAGATATGCCCTACCTCAATACCGCGGCCGGAACGGCGGCGAGATTCCGCCAAGGCAGTGAATTCCGCGTGATCATGCTTTTCATCGGTCGCGGCATACATCGAGGTCATCTGCTTGAAGAAGCGCTCGAGATCCTCGGCATTGCCATATCGATAGTCGGCGCCAACCCAGTCGATCTCTTCGAAGCCGGCGTCATAGAAGACCTGGCTCTCGCCGGTCGGCGCCAGAACGATGAACTCATGGCTGAGATCGCCGCCGATGGGGCCCGAGTCGGCCTGCATTGGGATCGCTTTGAGGCCCATGCGTTGGAAGGTACGCATATAGGCGAGCATCATCGTGCGGTACGACACCACCGCTCCGGCGTAATCGATGTCGAAGCTATAGGCGTCCTTCATGAGGAACTCCCGCCCGCGCATCACGCCGAACCGCGGCCGCACCTCATCACGGAACTTCCATTGGATGTGATAGAGATTCTGCGGCAACTCGCGATAGGAACGGACCCCCTGGCGGAAAAGGTCGGTGATCATCTCCTCGTTCGTCGGCCCATAAAGCAGCTCGCGGTCATGCCGATCGCGGATCCTGAGCATCTCCGGTCCGTAGGCATCATAGCGGCCAGATTGGCGCCACAACTCCGCAGGCTGAATTGTCGGCATCAAGACCTCCTGCGCGCCGGCGGCGTCCTGTTCTTCGCGTACAATCTGTTCGATCTTGGCCAACGCTCGCAAGCCGGCGGGAAGCCATGCGTAGATGCCGGCCGCTGTCTGACGCACCAAGCCCGCCCGCAGCATCAGGCGGTGCGAAGCGATCTGAGCCTCCGCTGGAGTCTCACGAAGGGTCGGAACGAAGCCGTGGGAGAGTCGCATGCTGTCTGTCCATAGCGAAATGATGACTGTGTCGTCAGCAGCCGGCGGCCGATCGTTGGGCTACACCGTCGCCTGCCAACGTCCCTGACAGCGGCGTACAAGCGGATCACACGTGCTGCGGGGTCTCGCCGAGCGTGGTAGCCATCCCGCCGAGTTCTCGCAAGAAGCGAGACCGAGCGTCATCGGGGCGCTTCTCTGTCACGGTCACGAGCGTCTGGCCGCGGCCCCTCGCGGTACAACACAGCGGCACCAGGGCTCGCGCCATCAGGCACTCATCGTCGCGGCAGGCGCGGCCATTCCAGCCCCTTCGTTCCGGCATGTCACGCCGCCCGCCGGATCATCCGCTTCAAGGACGCCAGCCACGGACAGGCGGTCACCAGGTAAAACGCATTTTCCACCGGGTTCTGCCCCCGCGCGATAGCGTGGAGCAAATGCGGCAGGCCGCGTAACGGTTCGGTCGGGTAGATGTTACGGCCAAGCCGTTCATGGCGAAACGCGAGGATGCGGCGCCGCTCGCCAGCTGATAGTCGCCCGCCTATCTGCTCGAACAGATCCCGAAGCATCGGGAGGACCAGGTCAGGCTCCCGCAGCCGGTTCCGATTGGAGAGGCTCTTCGGGTCGTACCCGATCGTCACCAGCAAATCGGGCACCATCGCGACATTCCCCCGCATCGCCAGACGGATGAGGAAGTCCTGGTCATCTACCACATACCGCCTCGTATCGAACCCGCCGATGGCTCGCACCTCAGCCATTCGCGCCATGACCATGCTGGGTACGAAATACGGATAACGCAGCATCATCCGCCATGCATCGGGCCCGATCGTCGGCGCGCGGTCAGCGTTGATGGTTGTCGGACCGGCGCCATCCACGAATTCCTGCGCCACGCAGCCGACCAGAACGTCATCCGGGTGTTGCTCAAGATGGCCTACCTGACGGGCCGTCTTGTCGGGCAACCATTCGTCGTCGGCGTCGAGTAAGGCCAAGTACACGCCCTGAGCCAGTTCGATCCCGGCATTGCGCGCTCCCGCACTGCCGTGGTTCTGCTCGAGCGCCAAGACGGTAAGGCGTCCCCCGAAGGCCGACGCATGATCACGCAGGAGTGCGAGCGTGCCATCACGACTAGCATCGTCAACGGCGATCACCTCAATCGCCGGGTATGTCTGCGCCAGGACCGACTTCAAGGTCGCGCCGAGCGTGGCAGAGGCATTGTAACAAGGGATCACCACGCTTACGAGCGGGCGGTCATCGGTCACTTCGGATCGAGCTCCTCATGGCCTCGGCAGCAATCAATCATCTCGATAGGGTTTATATGCTCAGTTTGGGAACGCTCCTATACGCGGACTGGCCACTGCAAAAGCGGCCTTGCCAGGGCACGCGCCTATTCGCAGATGCCGATGGGCGATATTGGAAAAATATTCGAGACACGACAACAAATAATTTTTATAATGTATCGTCTGCGAGGGCGTTATAAAAATACTCTTTTGTAATTCTTTCCGAACAGCCAAGAGCGCTACCAACCGCTGGAGCATTGGAAATGTCGATAGGACAGGAGCCGCCTGCGACTCGCTTTAGGCCTCTTCCATCCATTCTTGCCATCGGACAAATGGGTCGATGCGCGCTCGGGACATTCAAATCGTGGATGATTTGTTGCGCTGCACAACGGCGATGCGCAAGAAAATGAATCGGCCGAAGCAGTTCACGAAGGAATCCACGTGACAGCGCCGCCGTCAGGCGATAGACAAAAAAAGGGCCGTGCGCCGAAGGCTGCACGGCCCAGGTTTAGGGAGGAAACGCGGTCACACGGCAGGATGAGGCCGAAGCCTCTTCCTGCCGTGATGTATTTACAGCAAGATCCGTTTGTCCACGGAAATTCGATAGCAAATTGAACAAAAAACGCCGTTTCGTGCATGCAAACGAACGGAAGTTGGGCAATTTATGCGAGTTTTGGCCAGGTCAGACTATTTTATAGGCAGTTCAGCCTAGGGGGCCAGCCAGTCGCTGGCACGCGAGAGCCAGCCTTCCTGAACGACCACCCAGATCCCGAGCCAAACCGCTGCTGCTAGCCCGCTAGTCGCAAGCACGACCCGCCAGAAATGCGGCCTCGGCGGCACACCACGCCAACCGCTCACCTCGTCTGGCGTCGGTTGGGACCGGCCAAAGAATGGAAGGACGGCAAAGAGCACGAGCCACCAAAGGGTGACGTACACGGCTGTCCCGATGATGGGTCTCACAGCCGAACCAGATGTACTTCGACCTGCGGGCGACGCGCCGCGGCGCGCCCCTCACCCCGAGCGAGGCTCCGGCGCAGGGCCGCGCGCGCGGCCTCCGTCAGAGATTCCTCGTCTCCGACCATTGGCCCGAGTTCCGACAGCTCGTCAGCCAGTCGCTCGGCCAGGCGGGTTGTCTCGCCGGTCTCGGGATCGAACACCCCCGGCGCACTTACCACCGGCAGCCCCCGCAGCTTTCCCTTGGCGTCCACGGCAAGACTTGCGATCACGATGCCACCGTACAGCATACGCCTCCGAGCCCCCATCACCGCGCCTTCGAGCGGTACGAGCCGTGTCCCATCAAGGACAAGCCGCCCAACCGGAGCCACGTCAACGACCTCGGGGTCGCCCGGCGCGAGACGAAGGATATCCCCATCGTCCAGCAAGATGGGTATCGCCCCTTCCTCTCGCGCGAGCGCGGCATGCGCTGCCAAATGCCGCGCCTCCCCATGTACTGGCACCGCGTAACGCGGACGCGTCAGACGATAGAGTGCCCGCAATTCCTCTCGCGCAGGGTGACCAGACACATGCACGGGAGCGTCCTCGTCGGTCACAAGGCGCACACCGCGCCGCACAAGCGCGTCCCTGACGGCTCCGACGGCCCGCTCGTTTCCGGGTATCACGCGGCTTGAAAAGACCACCGTGTCCCCTTCGCCGAGCGCCAGGTTGCGATGCCGGTCCTCCGCGATACGCGCCAATGCACTCCGTGGTTCTCCCTGGCTA
>JAKAFQ010000800.1 GCA_021817875.1 Pseudomonadota bacterium | reverse complement strand
GTCCCCTCGGATGGTCGGGCGGCGGCGTAACGCCGGTGTTCTTCGGTGTGGCGTAGTGAGCAGGACGTCCCCGTCCATGCTTGCGATCGAGGGCAGCGCGGCGCCTGTAGCTCTCGACGTTCATCTCGAAGATCGTGGCGTGATGAACGAGGCGATCAACGGCGGCGAGTGTCATGGCAGGATCGGGGAAGATTTTTCCCCATTCGCCAAAGGGTTGGTTCGCGGTAATGAGCATCGAGCGCCGTTCGTATCGGGCGCTGATCAGCTCAAACAGCACCGAGCTCTCCGCCTGGTCCTTGCTGCCGTAGGTGATGTCATCGAGGATCAGGAGATCGAAGCGATCGAGACGCTGGATCGCCGACTCGAGGGCCAGCTCGCGGCGGGCGACCTGCAGCTTTTGCACGAGATCTGAGGTGCGGCTGAAGAGCACACGCCAGCCTTTCTCGAGTAGCGAGAGGCCGATGGCGGAGGACAGATGCGATTTCCCCCCGCCCGGCGGCCCCAGCAGGATCAGATTCGCTCCCTGCTCGAGCCAGGCGTCCCCGGCACACAGCGCCATCACCTGGGCCTTGGAGACCATCGGCACGGCCTCGAAGTCGTAGGTGGCGAGCGTCTTGCCGGGTAAGAGCTTCGCCTCCCCCAGGTGGCGTTCGAGGCGGCGCCGATCCCGTTCGGCGAGCTCGTGCTCGGCGAGGGTGGCAAGGAAGCGGGCGGCGGGCCAGCCTTCCTTGTCGGAGCGCGCGGCGATCTTCTCCCACACTTGCTTCAGCGCTGGCAGACGCAGCTCATTGAGCATCAGCGTCAGGCGTGTCACGTCGATGGTGTCGCTCATGCGGCTTCTCCTGCAACTTCCCCGAGCAGATCCTCGTACACCGACAGCGACGTGAGCCGCACGCACACCTCCGGCAAACGCTGCGGATCGGGGGCGAAGCGGCCGGCAAGCACCTTCACGTTCGGCGCCTCGCCGGCCTCGAGCGACTCGCTCAAGGCGGCGGCGAGCTCGGCCTCGCACCCACGATCGTGCGCGAGGGCAAGCAGCTCCACGACCGTTTTGCAGGCGATGCGCTCTCCGTGGCGCTCCAGCAGCCACTCGAAGGTGCGCCGGTACGCCTCGCGCGGGAAGAGCTGGTCGCGGTAGACAAGGTTCATCAGCGCCATCGGCTTCCTGCGCAGCGCGTGGATCACGTGGTGGTAGTCAACGACATGGCCGTGCTTGCCATCCGGGCCGGGCCGACCACGACGCAGCGTCAGCAGCGGTGTCCCGCCGATCAGAAGCTGCACGCGATCATCGTACAGCCGCGCCCGCAGCCGATGGCCGATCAGGCGCGAGGGCACCGTGTAGAACACCTTGCGCAGCGTGAACCCGCTGGAAGAGGTCACGTAGGCCGGCACCTCCTCGTAGTCGGTGGTCCGGGACGGCGGCAGCGGCTGAAGATGTGCCCGCTCGGCATCGATGCGCCCGGCATTGCGCATGTTCTTGCGGGCGACGATCTCATCGATGAAGCGACGGTAGGAAGCCAGGTCCTCGAACTGCGAGGTGCCCCGCAGCAGCAGCGCATCTCGGATCGCGTTCTTCAGGTGCCCGTGCGGACCCTCGATCGCCCCGTTCTCGTGGGCCTCGCCGCGGTTGTTGCGGGTCGCCTCCATCCCGTAATGCGCACAGAGGGCTTCGTAGCGGGCCGTCAGATCGACACGCTCGTCGCGGCTCAAGTTGCGGAACGCCGCCGAGAGGGAGTCGCTGCGGTGCTGGCGCGGGGCACCGCCGAGCGCCCACAGCGCGTTCTGCAGCCCTTCCGCGAGCGCCACATAGCTCTCCCCGCCCAGGATCACGTGCGCGTGCTCGAACCCTGAGCAGGCCAAGCGGAAGTGGTACAGCCGGTGATCGAGGGGGACGCCGGCGACATGCACGCCGAGTTCCCCCATATCGGTGAAGTCCGACAACCCCATCCGTCCGGGCTCGTGCACTTGGCGGAAGATCACGTCCCTGTCCGGGCCGTGCTTGGCGCGCCACTTTCGGATCCGCCGCTCCAGGGTCCGGCGCACCCCGCGCGGCAGCTGCGGATACCGGCGCTGCAGCTCCTCGAATACCGTCACCGGGCGGATGGCCGGTGCCGCCATCAGCATCGGCACCACGTCCGCGTCAAAGAGGTCGATCAAGGGGTCAGGTCGACGCCGTCCCCGGGGTTCGCGCCTCTGCGAGGGAAGGCGTGCGTCGTTCTCGATCCGGTAGGCACTCGCGACGCTGATCGCCGCCTTGGCCGCCGCCGCCGTCACAGGCTCGGTTAATCTCAGTCTCATGTATAGCCTCATCTGGTGATCGTTGATGTGTCGGCCGGGCACGGGCGGGGGTCCTCTTCATGGGATTACCCCTGCTCTATACCCGACCGGCCGCGATCACCGGCGGCCACACCCCACCCGGGGCGGGCCGCCGCCCCGGCGGGAAGCTTCTCGGGCTACGCCCTCGAAGCTTCCCGCCGGGACAGATCTACCGGAGGCAGATTTCTCACCCTGATTGACGCGCGGTTCTCATCCAGATTGTCGCGCCGCACGCTGATGCGTCT
>JAKAFQ010000799.1 GCA_021817875.1 Pseudomonadota bacterium | reverse complement strand
CGCCGGCGGCGGCCGGGAAGGTCGCGGCCGTGACGTAGTTGTTC
This sequence comes from Pseudomonadota bacterium, assembly GCA_021817875.1. The sequence goes on along the minus strand of JAKAFQ010000799.1, from coordinate 2,521 downwards.
TGGATGGTCAGGGCGGTCGGCACGTAGCTCGCGGAGCCGAATTCGTGGCTGCCCCAGTAGAGGAAGTTGTTGTTGTCGTTGGCGGCCTGCAGATCGGAGTAGAACGCCGTCAGGTCGAGCGACAGCTCATCGGAAGGCTTGGCCTGCAGGTCGAGCATCCCGCCCTGGCGCTTGAGCGTCTGGGTGAACAGCGCCTCGCCGATCAGGGTCGGATAATAGGCTCCCGTGGCGTTCGGCAGGCTGGGGTTTTGCATCGTCCAGCCGGGAGCCGCCGGCGTGCCGACGGCAACCGAGGCGGGAATCTGCGCATAGCCGAGGAATTCCTGGCCGTCGCGGCGCACGGTGCGCTTCTCGTAGAAGCCAAGCGCCAGCAGCCCGACCCTGCCGTTGTTCCAGGAGAGCATCGCATCGGCCTGGGGACTGGCCTTGGCCGCGAGCGTGGTGTAGGCCGCGCCGGCGTTGACGAATCCGGTCAGGCCGGGCTTGAAATCGAGCGGATGGCGGGTCTGAATGTCCACCGAGCCGGCGACCCCGCCCTCGAGCAGGTTGGCGCTCTGCCCGAAGTTGACCACTGTCTTGCTGACGATCTCCGCGGGCATCAGCTGGTAGCTCACGCTGCGCCCGACGTCCTGGTACTGGTCCTCGATGAACCAGTCGGCGCTCGCCACGCTGTGACCGTCGATCGTGGTCAGGGTCAGACTCGCCGGCGTGCCGCGCAGGCTGACGCGGTCATTCTCGCCGAAGCCGCCCTCGCCGAATGCCGAGGACTGGGTGTCGACGCCCGGCAGGCGCATCAGCACGTCCGCGACGTTCTTGTCCGGCAGCTTGCCGATGTCCGTCGCCGTGGCCACTTCCGTCATGTTCGTGGCGATGCGCTTCAGCGCGAGGGACTGCTTGACCGAATAGCGGATGCCGGTGACGACGATTTCGTGAAGAGCCGGTGGCGGAGTGCTCTGCGTCGAGCTCGAACCGTCCTCCGTTGTTGAGCTCTGCTGCGCCCAGGCATTCGCCCCGAACAGCGCCACTGCGACGGCTGTGCCGATCAACGTAGATTTCGCGACTCTCATAAGATTCACTCACCCCGATTGTGTTGTCGTTTGTCGAGACCGCCCAAGTCGTGAGCCACTTCGACGCCACACGCCGCGGCGACCGTATCGCCCGGTGCCAGTTCGGCCCCGCGGCCGTTTCCGTGGTAGTTGCCTCTGGCTTCCCTCCGGGGTTGCGCTTGAGGCGTTGCGTAAACACCACACTGGTACCTTTTAAGTGCCAGTCTAATACCATTTTTAGCGAAAATCTATACCATGATGGCACCAAAGGGATGATGGACATTTTATTACTGCTTTATCAAAGCGTTGCATATCTGATTAGACAGCGCATTCTTATACTGGTATTGTAGTGGTATTATACTTCGCAAGCGGAACCCAGAGGGGAGGTCACGCCGTTGATGCTGTCGCAAACGCTCGGCAAGCTCGATGAAAGCAGCGCCCTGCCGCTGTACCAGCAGCTGCAGCGCGCGCTGCGCCGGGCGATCGAGGCGCGCCTGATCGCCCCCGACGATGCGCTGCCGCCGGAGCGGGACATCGCGGAGGACTTCCAGATCTCGCGCATCACCGTGCGCAAGGCGATCGATGGACTGGTGGGCGAAGGGCTGCTGATGCGTCGCCAGGGGGCCGGAACGTTCGTCTGCGCGCGGGTGGAGAAGAACTTCTCCAAGCTGACCTCGTTCTCGGAAGACATGCGGGCCCGCGGCCGCACGCCGCGCACCGTTTGGCTGCGCAAGTCCGAGGGCAGCGTCACGCCCGAGGAGGCGCTCACCCTGCGCTCGAGTCCCGGAACCCCCGTCTACCGCTTCCACCGCATCCGTTATGCCGACGATGCGCCCATGGCGATCGAGTACGCGACGGTGCTCGCCGCCTGCCTGCCCTCCCTCGATGCGGTGGAGTCCTCGCTGTACGAGGCGCTCGAGCGGGCCGGCAACCGGCCGGTACGGGCGCTGCAGCGGCTGCGCGCGGTGCTGTTCACCGCCGAGCAGGCGAAGCTGCTGCAGATTCACGAGCGCGATGCGGGACTGCTGGTCGAGCGGGTGGGCTTCATCAAGGACGGCCGCGCGATGGAATTTACGCAGTCGTATTACCGCGGCGACATCTACGACTTCGTGGCGGAGTTGAGCGACGTATGAATCCGCCCCTGCCCGAGTCCGCCACGCGCATGCATGGGGAAGCCGCGCAGGCCGCCCAGGCCGTGCGCGACCAGCTCTTCAGCAACGCCGAGCGCATGGAGCGGCTGGCCGAGCGGCTCCGTGCCGAGCCTCCGCGGCTGGTCATCACCTGCGCCCGAGGCAGCTCCGATCACGCCGCCACGTTCGCCAAGTACCTCATCGAGACACGCCTCGGTGTACCGACGAGCTCGGCGGCCCCCTCGGTGAGCTCGCTGTACGATGCGCGCGCGAAGCTCGACGGCGCGCTGTGCCTGGCGATCTCGCAGTCCGGGGCGAGCCCCGACCTGCTCGCCGCGGTGCGGA
>JAKAFQ010000798.1 GCA_021817875.1 Pseudomonadota bacterium | reverse complement strand
GCACCACGCCGACGACCTACTCTTCAGGATCACCAAGTTTGGCGTTGCCAAGGCGGCCAACCTGAAGGACCACCCGTCGGCGATGCCCGCGTTCGAGGGCCAGTTGAGCGACCAGGAAATCATCGCCGCCCTCTCCTGGATCAAGTCGCAGTGGCCTCCGAGGATCCGGGCGCAGCACGACCTCATGAACGAGCAGTCGCAACCGTGATGGCCGAGCAATCCTGGGCCGGACCGGCAACCTGAGCTATCCTGACGAGCAGCGCCGGAACCTTTTCTGGAAGCCCGGCCACCAACCACCGTGTTGACTTTGCGCAACCTCAACCGATTCATCGCGCGCCTGCTGATCGGCGTGCTGGTGTTCGCGCAAGTGGCCGTGGCCGCCTACGCTTGCCCGGTGATGTCCACCGGTTCGTTCAGCGGGCTCTCCGGGCCTGCCCCACAGATGGGTCAGAGCATGACCTCGGCAATGCGCGTCGACGGCATGCCGGGCGGTTCGCACCTCGATCCATCCCTGGCGAATCTCTGTGCCGCGCATTGCCAGAGCGGCCAGCAGAACGCCGACGGCAAGCCGGCGCCGACGGTACCGCCGGCGCTGCTGGCGAGCCTCTACCCTGTCGTGCCCTCGACGCCGCGCGCGCATCCCACGCTGGCGCGGACCGCTGTCGACGATCCGCCGCCGGCGGCGAGTCCGCCGCTGGCGATCCTGCACTGCTGCTTCCGCATTTGACCTCTCGCTGCGTCGCGTGCTGACCGCCTGAGCGAAGGGCGGGCCAGCACCCGGCGGGATGGCCTGCGCCCGCTCGTCAGCGAGCGCGGGCCGCCCCGGATGGCCCACCCAACGGGCCGCTGCACGTTCGAGAGGCTTCAATGGCATTCAAGTACGTCATCGCCATCCTCCAGCCCGAGGTCATTCCGGCGCTGGAGGCGCAGCTGTCCCGGATCGGTGTCGGCGGCATCACGCTGACCCGCGTCAAGGGCTTCGGCGACTACAAGAACTTCTTCTCCAGGGACTGGCTCACCGATCACGCCAAGGCGGAACTGTTCGTCGAAGACGCACGCGTCGGTGCGCTGCTCGACGTGCTGCGGGAGGTCACGAACGCCGCGGCGCCGGGTGTGGTCGCCGTGATGCCGGTCGAGAGCTTTCATCACCTGCATGCCGGCTCCGACGCAGTGCTCCAACCTTCCAAACCCTCCATCTAGTTCGATTCATCGGCTGACCTGCAAGGTCGGCACTTTCAGCCATTCCGCTTCCAAAGGACCCACAATATGAACTGCAGTCTCAAGAACATGGTCAAGCTCGCCGCCGGGCTCGGCGCGATGCTCACGGTCGTGTATTTCGCTGTGCCCGCTGCCCGGGCGTTTGTACTCGCCAGCGCGCCGATCCTGCTGTCGCTCATCTGCCCCGTGATGATGCTCGTGATGATGTTCACGATGCGTGGCAACACCGGCGTTGTCGGCGATCGAGGCACGAAGCCGAGCGAAGCCGAAATGCCTGCCGAGGCTCGCGATGCCGCCCCTGCGAAGCCCTAGCACAGTCGCCTTCAAACGCCGCTGCCGCGTGCTTCTGGGCATGGTGGCGTGGGTGGCACTCGGCTCGACAGCACATGCGGCGGGAGAGATCGAGCGTGGCGCCGCCGCTTCCCGCAACTGCCTGGCCTGCCATTCCTTCGCGCCGGCCCAGCACATGACCGGCCCGAGTCTGGGAGGTCTCTGGGGCCGGCGCGCCGGAACGGCGGCGGGCTTCGCGCGGTACTCGGAAGCCCTGAAGAAATCCGGGATCGTCTGGGACGAGCAATCGCTGGACGCCTGGCTGCGCAACCCGGCGGCGCTCGTGCCCGGCAACACGATGCCATTCGGCGGCATCGCCGACGCCGGCACGCGCGCCGACCTGCTGGCCTACCTGCAAGCGGTGTCCGCCGGGCGGGTCACCGCACCGGGCCTCAAGCTGCCCGACCTCAAGCAAGCCGCAGCGGCAAGCGTGGTGACGGCGGTGCGCTACTGCGGTGACACCTACCGGGTCACCACCGGAGATGGCCGCACCCAGCTTTGGTGGGAGTTCAACCTTCGGTTCAAGACCGATGGCGGCGCCCATGGACCGGCCGCAGGCAAGCCGGTCCTCGTGGGCAACGGCATGCAGGGCGACCGCGGGGCCATCGTGTTCTCGCGGCCCGAAGACATCTCCGCCTTCGTGAAGCGGGCATGCGAATGAGCCACGCTGTCAGCGATCGACCGCCACGCGAGCCGGCACAGCCCAGGCGCAGGGCCCTGCTGGCCAGTGCCGGCGTTGCCGCACTGTTCGCCGGCGCTGGTTTCTATCGCCGCTGGACGGCAGGCGATCGCCTCGAGGCCGGCATCACACTGCACGCGCAGCCGCAGGCGATGCCGGCACTGGCCTTCAACAATGAGCAAGGCCGCCTCACCGGCCTCGCAGACTTCAGCGGCCGGGTTGTGCTTCTCAACATCTGGGCCACCTGGTGCGGCCCGTGCCGCGAGGAAATGCCCACGCTGGACCGCTTGCAGGCCGCACTCGGCGGCCCGGCTTTCGAGGTGGTCGCGTTGTCCGTCGA
>JAKAFQ010000105.1 GCA_021817875.1 Pseudomonadota bacterium | reverse complement strand
ACCAAAACGATCTCGTCGACCTCTCGGCCGCAAGCGGCGACGGCGGCCGGCTCTACCGGCGCAGCGCCGCGATATTGCGCACGCACCTCGACAAGCGGCATCGCGGTGCCGGTGTGGCTTCGCTTTCGATTCCCTGGGGCGAATCGGCATCGGCGGACTCGCCCGCCGGCGGTTATCACCTGGTCTGGCCGCGCGATCTCTACCACCACGCGCTTGGTCTGCTCGCCGCCGGCGACACGCAGACACCGGGAGAGATCGCGCATTATCTCTCCTCCCGCCAGCGTGAGGACGGAAGCTTCGTCCAGAATTTCTGGGTGGACGGCCGCGCCTACTGGCAAGGCCTGCAGCTCGACGAAGTCGGTTACCCCGTGCTGCTGGCTGATCGCCTGCGCCGCGAGGGGCTCCTGAACTTCGACCTTTATCCTATGGTGCAGCAGGCTGCCGATTTCCTGGCCAGCTACGGGCCATTTACCCCCCAGGACCGCTGGGAGGAAAACGCCGGCTACAGCCCCCATACCCTCGCGGTGGTGATCGCCGCGTTGCGCGCCGCAGCGGCCGTGGCCGAGGCGGCAGGCCGACGACCGCAGGCCGCGACCTACCGGCGCGTGGCGCACGGTTGGGCGCAGCACATCGAGGCCTGGACCTTCACCGACTGCGGACGCTTGCTGCCCGGCCACCCGGAACACTACGAGCGCATCGCCCGCATTCCGCCGGCCGACACCGGAGCGCATCTGTCGGAGTGCCGGGTGTTCTTGCCGATCCGCAATCTGCCGCCGCAGGTCATGCGCGAGCACAGCCAGTGCTGCGTGGTGGACGGCGGCTTTCTCGAGTTGGTCCGCCTCGGCCTGCGCGCTCCGGACGATCCCCATGTACTCAAGACCCTACCGGTGTGGGATGCGCTCGCGCGGCGCGAGACGCCCTGCGGGCCTGCATGGTACCGATACAACGGCGACGGCTACGGCGAGCACGAAGACGGCGCGCCTTTCGACGGCAGCGGGCGCGGGCGGCTGTGGCCGCTGCTCACCGGCGAGCGCGGCCATTACGAACTCGCCGCCGGACACGATCCGCTGCCATATATCCGGGCCATGGAATGTTTCGCCAACGAAGGCGGCCTGCTGCCCGAGCAGGTATGGGACGGCGGGCCGCTCGCGGGTCGCGGCACAGGCTCGGCCACGCCCCTGGTGTGGGCCCACGCCGAATACGTACGCCTGCTGCGCTCGCGCCGCGACGGCGCGGTGTTCGACGGGCCGGCCGTGGCGGGCAGGACGGCGCCTCGCGCGCGCCGCCGAACCGCGAAGCCGGCGAAACCGCGATGACGTGGATATCGGAGAGTTCACCTACACCATCATCACGGCGCCTGCCAACGGCGCCCTGGCGCCGATCCACGATCGCATGCCCGTGATTCTGCGCCGAAGCGACGAAGATACCTGGCTGGACCGCGGCGGAGCCCTGCCGCGCGGTTTAGTGCTCCGCCCCATTGCCGCCCCAAAGCCCGTCGGCGCCCATGCCCGCTCAGGCCGAGGATCGGAACACAGCTCGATGACACAGCGAGCCAATTCGCATCATGCCCTCGCTCGAAGGCTCCAGAGTGTTCTATTCCAATGGGACGTCGCGGCGCACTACAATCGCTCTCTGAATCATCGCCAGTCCCCGCCAGGTCCATCCCCATGTACGCCATCATTCTTCGCTACAAGGCGTCCGCGGGTTGGGGGATTCATCCTGGCCACGGCGATGGAGCGGGCCAAGCTGGACTCGATTTTGGACGGTGACGCGTTCAGAGTTGCCAACGCCGCGGACTATGAGATCATCGATGTCGCGGCGACGACGACCAGCCCTGCATTGTGCTTCCTCTTGGAAGTGGCGCGATGTCTGTGACGCCCGCCGGGCGGGCAGCGTTGTGACGCCGTTGCTTGGGGGCAGGGAGGAGCGCCTTGGCCACCGGGGTGCTTTCAGTGGGTAATCCGTGTTGTGTGACTGCGCGAGTCCGGAACCGACTATTGGAACCCTGGCGATTCGCTCGGTGGGTTGGCGGCGAGAGCGTCAGTTCGCAGATCCAGGAATCCGACCCTCGCGAAATCAGGCTCCCGGCGACCGTTGATGGGCGCATATCGGCCGTCGGTCAAGCCGTGCCGACCTGCCGTACCTGACCAGCGAGGCTGAGCGACCGCTGTACACGGATACCCGCCGTCGAACCAGCGTTGCATTGGACAGCCGGAATGGGTCGCTATGCAAAGCTTTACATAGCGACCCCTATGCATAGGACTCAACTATGGGTAGGTCCGCGGCACGGGGCACCGCTATGCACTGGGTCGGCAGGCGGGCCGGTGGCCGCGGAGCTTTGCATAGTTACAGGCTCTGCAAGAACTTCATCAGGTCGTCGCTGGCGCGGAAGCGCTTGAGCTTGATCTCTGGCGCCTCCAGCCGTGCGAGCGCTTTCTCCTTCATCTCCAGGTTGGCCTCGACGTAGCGGTGCGTCGTGTTCGAACTCTCATGGCCGAGCCACAGGGCGATGACGTTGAAGGGCACGCCGCTTTGCAATAGATGCATGGCGGTCGTATGCCTCAAGCTGTGGGGCGAGACACGTTTGGTCTTCAGGCTCGGCTGATTGACCGAGGCCCTGTCGACGGCCAGCGCCAGGCGCTGCGCCACATTACACCGGGTCATCGGGTGGCCGGATCGATTGGGCAGCAGCGCCGCCGAGCCGCGCAGGTCGGGGTTGGCATGCAGCCAGGCGCGGACGGTGGCCGCGGTGGACTTCCACAACGGCACCGAGCGGTCCTTGCGCCCCTTGCCGTGCAGATGGACGCAGGCCGCACCGTCCAGCACCACGTCGGCGACGCGAACCCCGACGATCTCCGACACGCGCGCGCCGGTGTTGTACAGCAGGCTCAGCAGCAGGTGATCGCGCTGCGAAGTCCAATCGGTGCCGTGTTGCCCCAACACGGCGATCATCTCCGGCCGCGTCAGATGGCCCAGCATCGGCTGTTCGAAGCGCTTCATCGGCACGGCCATCACGCGCTCGACGGCGTGCAGCGCCGTCACGTCGCGTCGGCTTGCGAACTTCAGGAACGCCCGCAGGGCGGTCAGCCGCAGGTTGCGGCTGCGCACCGCGTTGTGCCGCTCGTGTTCCAGGTGGGCCAGGAACTTCAGGACCAGTTCCGGCGTGATGTCGGCGAGTTGCATAGCCACCGGCGGCCTGCCCAAGTGCTGTGTCGTATACCCGAGGAACAGCGTCATCGCATCGCGGTAGCAGGCCACCGTTCGCGGGCTGAGCGAGCGCTGCGTCACCAGGTACTCGGTGAAGAACTGCTGCACCAGAGCCGGGAAGCTCGGCGGGACGCCCTTGCGGTTGGGGTTCGCCTCAGGCATGGCTGAGCTCCGGCATGCAAGACTCGAAGCGCTGTGCGGCCACCGCCATCAGCTCCGGCACTGCCTGCAGGTACCAGTAGGTGTTGGTCACCATCGCGTGCCCGACGTAGGTCGACAGCGACAGCATCGCCTCGTCCACGTCGATGCCCTGCTGCTGCCACAGCAGGATGCGCCTGACCACGAAGGTGTGCCTCAGGTCATGGATGCGCGGCGCGTGGTGCGTGCCGCGGTTGACCCACCCCAGTTCGCTGCGCAGCATGGCGAAGACGCGCTCCACCTGATGCCCGCTGATCGGCTTGCCGAACAGGCGGCCGCGGGTGCCGATGAAGAACGGCGCATCGTCGTCGCGCGATGCGCCTGCCAGGTCCCTCGTCCAGCGGTAGCGCCCCAAGGCCTTGGCCGTGCTGGGATGCAGCGGCACCTGGCGTGACTTGGCGAACTTCGTGCGCCGTATCGTCAGCAGCCCGCGCCGGAGATCCACGTCGCCGATGTTCAGCAACAACGCCTCGGACAGGCGCAGGCCGCAGCTGGCGATCAGGCCGAACAGCGTCTCGTAGACCAGGCCGCGCAGGCCGGGGCTGGGGCCGAGTTCGCGCGCGGCGGCCAGCAACTGCTGCACCTCTTGCTGGCTGTAGATGTGTGGCGCCTGGCGCTCGGGAAGCCGTCCGAAGATCGTGTCGTCGGGCACTTCGGTGGCCGGCTCGAATTGCTGCATCCATCGCGCGAAGGAGCGCAACTGCTTCAGCCGCCTGGCCCAGGTCCGGGGATCGACACTGGCGTGGCTGTCCAGACGCGCCCACTCGGCCATCACCTCCAGTGTCAAGGGACCGCGGTGGCGTGTGCGTCGGACGTACTCGGCCAGGCTGCGCAGGCTGTAGGCGCTTGAACGCAGTTGGAAGCCCAGGGTGCGGCGTTCCGTGAGGTAGCGCTCCACGAGCGCGGTCAGGCCGATCGTCATGATGCCCTCCCGGTCGTGGCAGTGGTGGGGATCCCGGGCCAAGGCAGGGCCACTTCCACGAGGCGGCCGCTGTCGAGCTTGGCGTAGATCAGCGTGGTGTTCAGCGAGCGGTGCCGCAGCACGTCGGCCACTTCCTTGAGCGAGGCGCCGCCGGCCAGCAGCCGGCTGGCCATCGTGTGCCGCAGCAAGTGCGAGCGCGTGTGCGGAAGCCCGGCGCGCGCGTAGGCCTGACGGATGGTCTTGCGCACGAGGTCCGGCCCGATCGGTCGTTCCTGCGGCGTCATGTGCCGGGCGAAGATCATCCGGTGCCGGGTCTTGGGTCGCTCGTGGCGCAGATAGGCGGCGATGGCCTGCCCGGTGGCTTCCGGCAGGGGCATCACGTCTTCCCGTCGGCTTTTGGTGCGGCGCAAGGTGATCGTGCCGGCGTCCCAGTCGATGTCGTCCAGGCTCAGGCGCGCGACCTCGCCGCTTCGCAGGCCGAGGTCGAGCGCGCAGCGCACGATGGCGTCGGCACGCAGCATGGACGGGCCGTGCTGGCCGAGGGCGGCCTCGAGTTGTTCAACTTCGGCAGGCTCCAGAGACTTCGGCAGCGAGGCCTGCTGCCAGTTCGCCGGATACGCCAAAGCGCCAACCAGCGCGTGGGTGCGGTCGCCCAACGTCGCGCGCCAGCGGAAGTAGCCGCGCAGGGACGAAACCACGACGCCCAGGCTCGACGGCGTCTTGTAATTCTTGGCCTGCGCGGCGAAGAAGCGACGCACGCGTTCCGGCGTGATGACTTCGAACCGAAGAGCGTCGTCGCCAAAGTGCGTGCGAAGCAGGGCCTCGATCAGGCGCAGCGCGCCCTCGCGGGTCTTCGGGGCCAGTCCTCGGACTTGCTCCATGTACTGGTCGTAACGGCGCAGTTCCTGGCCCACCTCGGTCATGTCCATCGGCTCGGGCGCGATTGCGCCTGCACTGCGCAGCACGACCAGCAGGTGACCAAGCGCGGCACGTACGGTGGTCGGGTGGCGGGCACTCGTCGTGCAGCGGCAGGCGGGAAGATGATCCTCGAGGAACTCGGCCACGAGTTCCTCCCCTACGTCGGCCAGACTCAGGCCGGCCTGCTTCATCCACATCGACAGGTGCACCACCGCCGCCTCGCAAGTGCGCACATAGCCGGCGGCATTGCCGCGGTCGAGCAAGTACTGGCGGTAGGCCTGCGTGTGGCGCTTCAACGGCGCGCAGCCTCCGGCGCGGCCAGAAAGATCAGATTGAGTCGGACGCTTGGTGCTCATGGCGGTCTCCAGGTTGTGGAGCCGCCAGTACACACGGGGGCAAGAACTATGTATAGCTGCTCACGGCATCAAGCCCGCCGAGGCCGCATCCCGCCTCGTCACCAGCGGTGCGAAGGGCGGCAACTACCCATAGTTGAGTCCTATGCATAGGGGTCGCTATGTAAAGCTTTGCATAGCGACCCAATCCGGCTGTCCGAGGCGGTATTGGTTCAGCAGCCGTTATCCGAGTGCAGCGGTCGCCCAGGACGCCCGATCAGGGACGGCAGGTCGGCCAGTGCGGACATGGGCGCCGGCGGGCAATGGGGCGGTAAGCTGCCGCTGAGGGACCGGTTGATTATGGCCCGATCCGCTCGCGATGTATCAGTGGTGGTACCGCGTGCCGGATTCCTGATGCCCATTGCGGAGGCCAAAGGGCGATCGCGTACTGCCCGAGTTGCTGCCGGCTTTACCACGAGTTCCTGCTCCGCAGCGACATCGGCTATGTGTGCGAGGCCGTCTTCGCCGCGCGCAGCTTTACCGACATCGACGATCCCAACGCCCAGGTGGGGGAATCATCCCGTTGCTTACGGTTCAGGGTGGTGCGACGGCTCGTCAAAGCGGGCGACACGGCCAACGCGAGGGGCGCAGGTCAAACGACGAGCGGAATCCCGGTCTGGGCACAGAGGCTGCGACAATTTGTCGCACCTCGCACCCCAGTCGTCCTCGATACCATTTGCGCATGGAAGTCTCGGCTATCGACCGTTTGCGCGCTGCTGCACTGGGAGTATTCGCCGAGCTCCTGCCTCTGCCTGCCGCGCAACCGCTGTTCTGTCCTACGGCCGGCGTGGCAAGGCCCTTATAGGAAATGAAAGCCATGCGTGATCCGTTAGCGCTTGCCAGCCTGGCTCCGCTTTTATGCGCCGCGTCGGTCGCGCATGCACACGCCATGTTGGACCACGCGAGTCCTCGCGTTGGCAGCACGATTGCCGGTGCACCGGCAGAACTGTCGCTGTGGTTCACACAGGAGGTCGAACCGGTTTTCAGCAAGATCGAGGTCCGCGATTCAAACGGCTCGCGTGTCGATGAGGGCGATGTGCGCCCGGATGCTTCGGATCCGACGGAGCTGCACATCGCGTTGAAGCCGCTGCCGCGGGGAACCTACGAGGTCCGTTGGCAGGTTCTGTCAGTCGATACGCACACGACCGAGGGACGATTCCGTTTCAGCGTGGACAAGTAGCGCCGGGAACGGTTCGGAAGCGGAACGTGCCAGAGTCGCTGCTGAATTTCCCGCTGATCGGCGCGCGCGCCGTCCACTTCGCGTCGACGATCTCGTTGGCGGGTATCGTCATTTTCTTGCTATTCGTCGGTGAGCCTGCCCTTCGCCTCAGCTCCAACCGGGAGGCGCCGGGGGCCGCCGCGTTTCGCGGGCGTTTATCGCGAATTGCTTGTTTCAGCCTCGCCATCAGCGTCCTTTCCGGTGCGGCTTGGCTTTGGCTTTTGGCCGCCGACATCACGGGATCCTCGCTGATCCGCGTGATCTCCGACGGCACCGTGGCGACCTTGCTGACTCGTACCCGGTTCGGACACGATTGGGAGGCGCGCTTGGTAATGGCCGGCTTTCTGGCTGCCGCGCTGACTCGGTTCAGGCGTGAAACGGGGTGGTCTTTGCCGCAAGCAGTGTTCGCAACGTCGCTGGCCGTACTTTTCCTGGGCTCGTTGGTGTGGTCTGGGCACGGCGGCGCGACACCGGGGGTTCGGGGCGACGTGCATATCGCCGCCGACATGCTGCACCTCGTCTCTGCGGGGGCATGGGTCGGCGGATTGCTGCCGCTCGCGCTTTTTTTCTCGGCGGCGCTGCGAACACCGGGCGAGGACTGGGCGATCATTGCGTGCGACGCCACGATGCGATTTTCGACGCTCGGTGTCGCGTCCGTCGGCACGCTGGTCATCACCGGTCTATTCAACACCTGGGTTCTGGTCGGCACAATACCGCGGCTCCTTGGCACCCTTTATGGACGACTGCTACTGCTCAAGGTGGCGACGTTCCTGGTCATGCTCGCACTCGCCGCCTTCAACCGCATGTACTTGACGCCACGCCTTGTCGAAGCCAATCAGAGAGGGCAGCGCCGCGGCGTGGAAGCCCTGCGCCAGCTTAGGCGCCATAGTCTGATCGAGATGGGGCTGGGTCTCGCGGTCCTGGTTCTCGTCGGTGCGCTCGGATCCATATCCCCGATGCAGGGCATGGACAGTTGGTAGCGGCCTCCATTTGATACTGGATGGGTCGTGGCTGCACTGCCTCAGAAAGGGAAAGTGTTTCGTCGTGCCGACAGACGCATTCACGCTGCCAGGTTTCGCCGACGCCACAGACACATGGCGGCGCATGTGGGACATGGCGCCAGCGTATTTTCAAAGAAGTGCTGAGCGAGCCCCTTCAGAACTTGCACGGCCTCAAAGTAGTACTCACCAGTACGAATCCTGGTCATTGCTGCCACCACTCGGAAATGGGCCGGCCGATACCGCCCGGGAACAGATCGTCGAGGTAGAAGTGAAGCTGCGCCACCCACCCCAACCCGTGTCCCGTCGCCCTGGTCGCCGGAACGACCGCTTCCATGCCGACCTGGAACGTCTGGCCGCTCCAGATGATCCCGGGTTGAATTGTCCCGATCGCCTGGCTGCTCGGAACGCGATTGATCGGGGCCGTGTATGCAACCTCGACAAGCGGAATGATCTGGCTGAACGGTCGGCGCAATCCGACGTCCCTCACGCAGCATTCGAGATACGACAGGCTGTACTCGAGGGCGAATCCGTAATTGATGCTGTCCGGGTTCGGCATGCCGGCGCTCTCGGCTCTGGTCGGTAAACTGAAGCCGAGGTTGCCCGTAACGGCAAACGGGCGCAGGTACCAGACGGAATCGGGCAGGTCGCCGAAGCCCTTCCCGAAGTCGAATACCGGGGACAGCGTCGTGAAATCGGGCGCTCCTAACGCTTGGACGCGGCCGGTGTTCGCCCATGTCGCATTGAGGCCGACGAGACCGATGCTTTCCCGCGGTTCGTCGACGAAGAACTGGTATTGCACGCCCGTCTGCAGCGCGCCCCATCCCTTGGCGACCGCTCCGCCTTCCGGGAGCACGCGCTCCCACTGCTCGCCAATCGTCATGCCGAGATCGGGCGTGATCCGTTTCGACAAGTCGAAACCGAGGTCGGTTTCCCGCAACCCGTCCGCGGCCGGAGGGTTGCCGGTAACCGTCGGCAACGACATTTCGTCGGCAACGAACGGGTCGTCGGTCAGGATCGTTGCCGGGAAAAAGCGTTGGCCGGCAAATCCGTGCGCGAACGCCGGAAGTACCAGTACCGGGGAAACGACGGCGCTCATGGCAAGCGCTCTTGCGCACCAACGGCTTTGTTTCATGGCGGCATGCCATTCAGCGGCGATGTCCCGCAGGCTCTCGCGGTAGGTCAACTGCGCGAAGGTCATGCAAAGGAACGGATCGATGCAGCAGAAGGTTCGGACGTTGGCATCGCCCTGGTGTTTCTCGACCAACCTGCCGAAGGTCTTCCACGGCGCGAATTCCATGATCTGGGCGAACACGAGTTTGCCGGCGTACATCGTCGGGGGCTCCGGAACAAAACCCGGAAGCGTGCCGCCAAAGCAATTCGCCGTTCAGTCGTGGACACCCCAAAATGCGTTTTTCTCTTTTCCGATCCATTGGTTACGATGTCTATAACCGAAAACTGTCGGACAGCCCCGATTCGGGTTTCAAAAAAATAGCGGCGCAGCTCCCGGGCGTTCTCCCATCGAGGCGGCAACGTTTAGCCGTCGGCTGCGACAATTTTTCCGATCATTTGGACGGGGCGATCCTGCTGATAACATAGTTACCGCTCGGTGCTTTCGCCAAGTCGAAATCCACCACGTCGCCCGCCTTGAAACCCTTGAGCAGTGACTTATCCGCCACGCGGAAGCCCATGGTCATGCCGGGCCAGTGGAGGGCCTGGATGGACCCGTGCGTGATGTTGACCGTCCCCGCCTCGGCATCGATTCGGTTGATCTTGCCGTGGGCCATGAACGACTGGCCAGCGGGATCCCGATGCGCTTTACTGCTGGTCTCGGGGGCGTTGCCCATGGCGGGCATGTTGTCCATGGCCGCATGGGCCGGCAGTGCCAGCGCACCGGCCAGGAGAAGCGCGAGTTGCATGTGTTTCATGAAAGTCCTTTCATCAAAATCAACAAATTCCCGTGGCGCGGCAGCGCGAAGCCACAACGCCTAGCGGGGCCAAACAACACTATTCCCTCCGATGGCGAGCCCCCCTTTCTCGGCCGTGAGACCATAGCTGCTCATCGCCAGCTTCTCCCCACTGGTTGCGCCATGCCTACGCCCGCCACATTTCGTTTGGGCGATGGGCAGTTTCTGCGCGCTGCATCGCAAGGCATTCGATCCCTCTCTTCTTCTGCAGCAGTTTCCCGCGCCGCACACCCTGGATACCGTGATCCATGCGGTACGGGCGCCGAGGTTTCGCGCATACGATTCGCTCTGCGTCAAAGCCGTGCCGCGGTGAGCGCATCGACGTCGGCGGCGCGTCGGGCGGCGTCGAGGCGCAAGTCCAGGATCGTCTCCTGCGCCTGGATGCGCAGCCGTTCGATCCGTACCGGTTCGTCGCTCGGCGCCTCGTCCTGCGCAACGTCCGTGTGGGCGAAGGCGGCCATGCGCCGCAGGCGGGGAAGCAGCTCGGTTTCGTAGAGACGGATCCGGCGCTCGTCCCCGTCGAGCAGCATCAGGTCGGCAACGAGGTCGGCGGCGATGCCGAGCCGCCGGCTGCGCAGTTGCGCCCGGGTCTGGCGCAGCCAGTCGCGGCTCTGGCGGATCGCCGCATCGATGCCCTGGTACGCCACGATCGGAAACATGATTCCGCCCCCCGGGTTCTGCGTGACACCGTCCAGGCTGGCGGCGAGGGAAAGGGTGAAGTCCGGGAGATAGTCCAGGCGGGCGCGCTCGATATCGAAACGGTCGGCGCGGATCTCGCGGCGCAACGCGGCGAGATCCGGGTTGCGCCGCACCGCTTGCGCCAGGAT
>JAKAFQ010000797.1 GCA_021817875.1 Pseudomonadota bacterium | reverse complement strand
GCTCACGCGCCGCTATCCCGAGCTGCCCCGCGGGGTACGCCGCACGCTCGAGCGGCGGATCCGGGCCTGGCGGGCCAAGCACGGGCCGGAGAGGGACGTGATCTTCCGCCAAGTGCACGAGCCCGGACGGATGGGGTTGTCGGACTTCACCGAGATGGGTGACCTCGGTGTGCATGTCGCCGGGGTTGCCCTCGATCACCGGCTGTACCACTTTCGCCTCGCCTGCTCGGGCTTCGAGCACGCGCACGTGATCCTGGGCGGGGAGAGCTACGTGGCGCTCGCCGAGGGGCTGCAGAACTCGCTCTGGGCGCTCGGCGGTGCCCCGCGCGAGCACCGCAGCGACTCCCTCTCGGCGGCGTTCCGTAACTTGAGCCGCGAGGATCGCCTCGATCTGACCACCCGCTACGAAGCCCTCTGTGCGCATTACGGGATGGAGCCGACCCGCAACAACCGCGGCGAAGCCCACGAGAACGGGGCGATCGAGGGGCCCCACGGGCACCTGAAGAGCGCGATCCGGGATGCGCTGCTATTGCGCGGCACTTCCCGGTTCGATGACCTTGCCGACTATCGTCGCTTCATCGACGAGATCGTCGCGCGCAAGAACCTGCGCAACGCCGGGCGCATCGATGCCGAGCGGGCCCATCTTCAGCCCCTGCCGCCATCGCGGACCAGCGATTACGAGGAGGAGCTGGTCTACGTGACCTCTTCCAGCGGGTTTACCCTGCGCAAGGTGTTCTACACCGTGCCCTCGCGCCTGATCGGTCACCGGCCGCGGGCGCGGCTGTATGACGATCGGGTGCAGCTCTTGATCGGTGGGACACCGCTGATGACGCTCACCCGGGGCCGGCCCGGGCCGGACGGCAAGCATGGGCACGTCGTCGACTACCACCACGTGATCCACGCGCTGCGCAAGAAGCCGATGGCGCTGCTGAACCTCGTATATCGGGACCAGCTCTTCCCCCGTGAGGCGTACCGGCGCACCTTTTACTGGCTGCTCGAGCACCACGGGGAGCGCATTGCGTGCAAAACGGTCGTCGAGCTTCTTTCCCTCGCGCACGATCGGGGCTGCGAAGCCGAGCTCGCCGGCGCGCTGAGCGAGTCGCTGCAGGCAGGTGAGGCCCCGGACCTGCCCGCGCTGCGTGCCCGCTTCTCTCCCGATCCGCAGCGTCTGCCCCAGGTTTGCGTGCAGCTCACGCCCCTCTCGGTCTACGAGGATCTCCTCGGGGAAGCCTCAGGAGAAGCCGCATGAGCGATACCATCGACGTGACGCGCCTGACGCTGATGCTGAACGAGCTGCGTCTGCCGGCAATCAAGCAGATGTGGGAGAAGATCGCCGCGCGCTGCGACAAGGAAGGCTGGCCCGCCGCCCGCTTGCTCGCCACGCTCGCTGAGCACGAGCTCGCCGAACGGGATCGGCGCCGCCTCGAGCGCCACCTCGGGGACGCGAAGCTCTTGCCCGGCAAGACGCTCGCCACCTACGACTTCGAGGCCGTGCCGATGGTCTCCAAGGCCCAGGTCATGGCGCTCTGTGCCGGGGACGCCTGGCTCGAGCAAGGGGCGAATCTGATCCTGCTGGGGCCACCCGGCGGGGGAAAATCGCATCTGTCCTCCGCCATAGGCCTGGCGCTACTGGAGAAAGGCTGGCGGGTGCTCTTCAGCCGCACCTCCGATCTCGTGCAAAAGCTGCAGGTCGCCCGGCGCGAGCTCGCTCTCGAGTCGGCGATCCAGCGGCTTGAGCGTTTTGACCTCCTCATCCTCGATGACATCACCTACGTGAGCAAGGATCAGGCGGAAAGCTCGGTGCTCTTCGAGCTGATCAGCGCCCGCTACGAGCGGCGCTCGATGCTCATTACGGCGAACCAGCCGTTTGGCGAATGGGGGAAGATATTCCCCGATGCCGCCATGACACTCGCCGCGGTCGATCGCCTGGTCCACCACGCCACGATCTTCGAGATGAACGTCGAGAGCTACAGGCGCCGCGCAGCCATCGAGCGCAAGCACGGAGCGGGACGGCCCGCTCATTACGCCACACCGAAGAACACCGGCGTCGCCCCGCCGCCTGACAACCCTCATCGCGGGGTGAAGCCTGAGGAGCCTGTCTCGGCGCAGGAGAACCGCCAATGACCGAACTCGACGCCGCTGCACGGCAAATCCTCGAGAAAGTCCGCATGTTCCTCGCCGACGAGACACGCTTCGGCGTGCTCTCGAGCGGCGAGCGCATCGCCGTCGCCGTCGTCCTCGATCGTTACGATCTCATCCAGCGCGCCTGGGGGACGATCGCCGAGGCTGTCGATCGGCTGGGCCCTACATGGACCGCAGCGGCACTGCGCGTGCAACGCAACGGCTGGCAGGAGGACGGCACCGACTAACCACCTACCTCGCCCGGCACACGGACGTGTCGGGCGCTTCCCCGGGGAATCCCATCCCGCGCCTTCACACCTTCGTGTCGCGCCGCGTCCCGTCGCCAACAGAATGTCCCGTCGATTGCTCTTGTCAACAGCAACACAACTTGGCATCATTGTCGGGCCGCGACACCGCCTCTCACCTTGATTGTCGCGCACTCTCACCCT
>JAKAFQ010000104.1 GCA_021817875.1 Pseudomonadota bacterium | reverse complement strand
TTCCGATCTCTGGGTGCGCGCTACTACACCTACCACAGCGATTCACAGACCAGCGTCAGCGGCGTGTCGGCGAGCGGCCCCACATCGACGCTGTTCGGACTTGCGCAGAACTCCGGGGTGACACCGAGTTTCACCCTGGCATACGTCCACGACGAAACGACGACGGTCTACGGGACGATTTCCAAGGGGTTCCGTCCGGGCGGCCCGAACTCGCCGATCCCGGTGCCGCCGTGCGCGGCCGCCGCGCCGAAGCAATTCGGTCCGGACAGCGTCTGGAATTACGAGCTCGGCGCCAAGCAGCGTGCGCTCGGTAACCGCCTCAGCGTCTCGGGGGACGTCTATTACGAGAAGTGGACAGGGGTCCAGCAGGAGGTTTCGCCCGCCTGCGGCTTCACATTTACGGCCAATGCCGGCACGGCGCACGTGGAAGGCGCGGAGTTCCAGCTGAACTGGATCGTCTTTCCGGGGCTCATGTTCACTCAGAACGCCGGCTATACCAACGCTTATAACGCGCAGACGATTGCGGCCGCAAACGTGGTCGCCGGCCAGAGGCTGCTCGATGTGCCGCGCGTCACGGCCAACAGCAGTCTCACCTACCGGGTTCCGGTCGGCGCCAACCTGGATGTCATGACGAGCATCAACAACAGCTACGTGGGCTCGATGCAGGACATCACCTTCTACCGCAATACCCTGCCGGCGTACGATATCGTCACCCTGCGCGGCGGTGTTGAGGGCAATCGCTGGTCGGCGTATCTGTTTGTCGACAACCTGGGGAACACCAAGGCACTGCTCGGCAATACCACGGCGCTTTCGGCGAACATCTCCATTCTCAATCGTGTCGCGGTCAACCAACCGAGGACGATCGGCGTCGATCTCAGCTATCATTTCTGAGGCTGACGGCACATGGGGGTGCCGGGCGGCGGCATGAGGTGTGATGCCGCGCGTGGCGCGGCGGGCGAGGAGGCCGGCTATCCGCCGCGGCCGTATGCGTGGGCGGTGGTGGCGATTCTGGTCGCCACCGCCGTGCTCTCGTATACGGACCGGCAGGTGTTGAGCCTGCTGGTCGACCCGATCCGCAGGGACCTCGGCATCAGCGACCTGCAGGTGAGCCTGCTGCTCGGCTCGGCGTTCGCGGTGATCTACGGAGTGGCGGGCATCCCCTTCGGGTGGCTTGCCGACCGGGTCTCGAGGCGCAACCTGATTTTCGCCGGCAGCCTCATCTGGGGCATCGGAACGGTCAGCTGCGCGTACGCGGGCAGCTTCGCGCAACTGTTCGCGGCCCGGGTCGTGGTCGGACTCGGAGAGTCGGTGTTGTCGCCGGCCGCCATCTCGCTCATCAGTGACTACTTCCCGCCGAGCCGACGCGGGCTCGCGGTGGGCTCGTTCCTCAGCGGCATCGCGATCGGCCAGGGCGCGGCGATCCTGATCGGGGGTGCGGCGCTGCACCTGGTCGAGGCGGGCACGCTCGCCTCCACCCCGCTCGGGACGCTCGCGCCGTGGCGCCTCGTGTTGCTCATCATCGGAGCGCCGGCGCTCGTGTGGTCGCTGGCGCTGTTCCTGGTCCGCGAGCCCGTCCGGCATGGCACGCGCACGATCGCGGGGGCGGCACAGGCGGCCGGGCCCGGCATCGCCTCGATCCTGCGCGGACCGGTGGTGCCGATGTATGCGGTGGTGGCGGCCGCTTCCCTGGTCGACAACGCGGTCGGCGCCTGGGCGCCGACGCTGCTCATCCGCGGCTTTCACCTGAATGCCGCCTCTGTCGGCCTCGCGCTCGGGCTGAGACTCGTGGTCGGCTTCGGGGGCGGGGTGCTACTCGGCGGGTGGCTGTCCGACCGGGCCGGTCGCGGCGGGGGCTGGCCCCGCAAGCTGCTCGTGTGCCTGGGCGTGAGCCTGCTCATCCTGCCGACCTCGTGGATGATCGACGGGGCGAGCGCGAATCGGGTGATGCTCGCGGTTCCCGCGTACTTTCTGCTGTCGGGCGCCTTTACCGCCTGTGGCTTCTCGGCGATCCTCGATGTGGTGCCCGGGGAGCGGCGCGGGCTCGCGATGGCGGTCAGTTTCTTCCTCAACGTTGCCGTCGGCGCCGGTCTCGGACCCACGATGGTCGCGCTCGCGAGCGCGCATGTCTTTGGCAGACAGGCGGGCCTCGGGGCGCCGATCGCGCTGACGGCGACCTTCGGCTATGGCCTCAATGCCGCGGTGCTGATTGCGGCGCTGATCCTGTTCCGGCGCGACCGTCGCACCCGCGCCTGAGGGCGCCTGATGAGGGCCGGCGGCGCGCAGCGGCTCTGGGCGGCGGAGCGTCGTTGCGCTACGCTGCGCCGCCCGGGCAGCGCTGCTTGCCGGTCGCCGCGGGCTGCCCACGGAGAGAACAGCTGATGAATCCGATCGTCGCCCTGCCGGCGCGGGAACTCGCCGCGGCAATCGCGCGCCGGGAGCTTGCGTGTGTCGAGGTCATCAGCGCCTTTCTGAGTCAGATCGAGGAGCACAACTCCCGCGCCAATGCGATCGTCGCCCTTCGCGAGCGCGACGTCCTGCTGGTCGAAGCCCGCGCCCAGGACGCGCAGATCGCGGCCGGTGTCCGTCCGGGTCCCCTGGCAGGGCTGCCGCTTGCCGTCAAGGATCTCGCCGAGGTCGCCGGCATCCGCTCCACGATGGGATCGCTGCTGTTGCGTGATCACCTGCCGGCGGCCGAAGGCATCATGGTCGGCCGGCTGCGCAGGGCCGGCGCGATTCTGATCGGCAAGACCAACGTTCCGGAGTTCGGCCTCGGCTCGCATACCTATAACGCCGTGTATGGCGCCACGACCAACGCCTACGATCCGACCCGGTCGGCCGGCGGCAGCAGCGGCGGTGCGGCGGTGGCGCTGGCGCTCAGAATGGTTCCGATCGCCGACGGCTCGGATTTCGGCGGCAGCCTGCGCAATCCGGCGGCCTGGAACAATGTCTTCGGCCTGCGTCCGAGTATCGGACGCGTTCCACAGGAGGGCGCCGAACAGTGGATCCCCAGCATGGGGGTCGCCGGCCCGATGGCGCGCACGGTAGGCGATCTGGCGCTGCTGCTGTCGGTCCAGGCCGGGTTCGATCGCCGCTCACCGCTTTCGCTCGAGACCGATACCCGCAGTTATCTCGGGTCTCTGGACGCCGATGTCACAGGCACGCGGCTTGCTTGGCTGGGCGACTGGAACCGGCAGGTGCCCCATGATCCGGCGGTCCTCGAGGTCTGCCGGGGCGCGCTCGCGGTGTTCGAGGACATGGGCTGCGTCGTCGAGGCGGCGCATCCGGCGATAGACGTCGAGCCGGTATGGCAGGCGGTGCTGACGCTGCGCAGCTGGCTGCTTGCGCCGAAGCTGCTGCCGCTTGCGGATGATCCGGCTGCCCGCCCGCTGCTCGGCGCACAGGCGCTGTGGGAGGCGGAGAACGCCCGCGGGTTGAGCGGCAGCCGGATCATGCGCGCGTCCGAAATCCGCACGGCCTTCTCGCTGCGGATCGAACGGCTGTTCGATCGCTACGATTTCCTGCTGATGCCCGCGGCGCAGACCTTCCCGTTCCCGGTGCAGGAGCGTTGGCCGCGGCAGGTGGCCGGGCGCGAGATGCGCACCTACCACGAGTGGATGCTGGGCAATCTGCTCATCACCATGACGGGACTGCCGTCGCTCGCGGTGCCGGCGGGATTCAGCGCCGCGGGTCTGCCGGCCGGGATTCAGATCATCGGCCGGAACCGTGAGGAGATCGCCTGCCTGCGCATGGCGCGTGCCTACGAGAGGGCGCAGGCCCCGGTCACCGGGCGGTTGCCCGATGCGCTGCGGCCGGCCGCGGGCAGCTCAGCGGCCCGCTGAAACGACGCCATTCAGCCACTGGACGATGCCGTCGGCGCCGGCAAAGTCCTCGACGCTTCTGATGGGCGCATCGGGGAACAGGCGGCTGAGCATGTCGGCCAGTGCCCGACCCGGGCCGAGCTCGAGGAAGGCGGTTGCGCCGTGCTCGCGGGCGGCCTCGAGACACTGGGACCACTGGATCGTTGCGGCAATCTGCCGGCTCAACGCATCGACATGCTCCTCGAGCGTCCGCGGCAGCGCGCCATTCAGGCCGTCAAGCAGGGTGATGCCGGCTCGGGGCGCAACCGGGCGGGCGGTTTCGATGGCGGTGCGCAGCAGTGGGACTGCCGGCGCGAACCGGGAGGTGTGCGACGCCACGAAAATCGGCAGCCAGGAAAAATGTCGGGCGCCAGCGGCCAGCGCCGCATTCCGAAAGCCTTTGAGAGCATCCTCCGGACCGGCGACGATGCACACGGCGCCTGGATTGACTATGGCGAGCTCCACGCCGAGCCGATGCGCGAGCGTCTCGACCGACGGGCGCGCCAGGCCCTGCACGACGGCCATCCGATCGCGCTCGTTGCCGAGCCGGTCCATCAGTTCGGCGCGCCGCGCGGTGAGCGACAGCGCCGCGTCGGACTCCAGAACGCCGGCAATGGACCATGCGGCCAGTTGGCCGACGCTGTACCCGAGCACGATCAGGCGTGGCGGCAACACGGCGCGGATGATCCGGTGGGTCGCGAGAGCCGCCGTGACACACAGGATCTGCGCCGCCCGGTTGCGTCTCATGCCGTCGAGATCGGTGGACGCGAGCCAGTCGCGCGGATCGGCGCCGAGTGCGCGCGCAGCCGCGGCAAACACGGGCTCGGCGGCCGGCTGCGAGCGGGCCAGCCGGAACATGTCCGCATGCTGCTGACCCTGTCCCGAGCAGATCACAGCCAGCATGACTCCCCCAGCTGCAGCGCGAAAAGCGAGGCGGCCAGCATATCGGCTGAGCCACCGGGGCTGAGGTTTCGGGCGATGAATGCGCCGTGCACGACTTCGGCATCCCTGCGCCAGGTGGCGCGTCCGATGCTCCCTTGGGCCAGAAACCCCCTGGCCTGGCGGTGCGCAAAGGTCTGTCCGGCGCGACCGCCCCGGTGCAGAAGGTTCGTGTCCTGCAGCTCGGCAATCAGCGAAAAGCAGCAGTGCACGCGCGCGGCCTCGTCGTCCTGCGGCGCAAGACGTCGGCCCTGCATCAGGCGCGGCAGTCCGACGTCGTAGAGGATGGGAAATCCAGCCGCCGCCTGATGGCGGGCGCCTCTGGCGCCATAACGGCGGGCGGCCTGCGCACCGTGACTGTGCGGCTGCACCGGTGCGGACAGGATGGCCGGTCCCCAGAGCCGCGCGACGATCTCCCCGAGCGGGCGATACACGCGATGCGCCGAGCGGAATCCGGCCGCGGCAACCAGCAGCCCGAGACTGAACAGAGCGCCCCGATAGGTGTTGACGCCCCGCGTGGCCGCCAGCATGGCTCGCTCGGCCGCCAGGCCTATGGTGCGCAGACGTGACATCGCGGCACCGGCTGCGCCCGCGCGGGCGAGCTCCGAAAAGAACGGCTGCAACGTGACGGCGCTCGCGTGCAGCAGCGAGGCGTCCATGTCGCGATGCGAGCCGCGGTCGATGTGGCTCACCAGGCCGGGTTTCGGGTAGGTGTCGATCTCCAGATGCAGGCAGCCGGAGGCGGACGCGGCGAGTTCCACCGCGTCATATCGAGGTTCGGCCGCGCGCAGCGGCAGGCTCACGCGAGGAAATCCTCGCGGCGCATCAGCGCGACGCCGTCCGGTTTCTTCACCAGCACTTGCTCGGCCCCGCCCTGCAGTTCGCGCCACTGGGCCGCGGTCCCGTCAGGGCGAATCAGCTCCCCATCGAGCCGCATGGGCGCGGTGGCGGCAATTTCCGCCAGCTCACGCAACAGCCGCTCGCTGTGCTCCCGGCCGTCATGGGTGAGCAGCACATCGAGATCGGAATCCCGGCGCAGATAAGCGAGCCCGGTTTCATGCTGCATCGCCAGACTGCCGAACACCGCCACCTCCGGTGCCGCGTCGATGAGCGCCTGGATGCAGGCGCTCCAGGCCGCCGGAGCGCTGGACGCGGCGGCCAGGAGCTTCAGAGGCGGTTCGGCGCGTTCGATGGCGTCCGTGGGCAGTAGCAGCGAGAAGCGCCGGCGGGCCGCACCGGGCGGCAAGGACAGGCCGACGGAAACCATCGTGCGCGGCGTGTCGGGCGGGACGCGGGTGACGATCATCGGCCAGCCGAGTTCGGCCCAGGGCTTCACGCAGGGTTGGTCGGCCAGTTCCGTCCGCTCGCGCAGCCGTGCGGACCAGGCGGCCGGGCTGACCCGCACTCGCCAGTGACGCGCCCAGCGCGGCGAGACATCACTCACCGGACTGCGCCGATGCACACACCCGTGCCGCGATCCGGGCGGCCCTCGGCCGGCCTCCGCGCTGTGCGCCGAGGACATCGCGCGCATCGGCGGCGGCAGGCGCGGCGAGCAGCGCGCACAACTGAGAGGCCAGTGACCGGCCCGGCGCCCAGGTCTCGAAGACCGCACCGGTTTGCGCGAGATTGTCGAGGCCCGGCGCAAACACGGGGGTTGCACGCGCCTTCTCCCTCAGCACCTCGATCGGCAGCTTGGTGACCCGGGCCATCGCGGGCAGGTCCATCACCTCCGGGTGTGCATCCGGCAGCGCCACCAGCGTATCGGCGGCGAGCGCAGTCGCGATGAATGCCCCGGCGGCGCTGCCTCCGTACAGGAGGGCGATGACGCGATGCCCGCTCGTACCGGCCAGAATCAGCGTCTTGGCCAGATGGGCGAGATACTCGTACAGGCCCAGGAGCTCGTCGCGGAGACTCATGCGTTGCGCCGCGGAATCGACCAGCAGCAGCAGCGGGCGCCGGTCGGCACGCCGCACGATGTCGATGACGCGCCCGGCCAGTGTGCAGGCATCCTCGACCCCCAGCGGCTTTGCCGCGGCAATTCCGAGCACATGGATCCACCCCTGTCCGGGGAGCACGCCGCCGCCGCTCAGCAGGCCATCCGTCAGGTCGACGTCATGGCCGTCGGGAAACAGCGAGGCGAGAATCTCAGCGAGCGTCATCGGCCGTCTCCCTCCGGGCGGCGGCGCTCAGGAAGGCATCGGTCGCCCTCGCCGGGATGGTCTCCGGCTGGGCGACGCCGAGCGCCGACCACAGGTCCATCGGTTCGCGCAGCGCCCCGAAACGCTGCAGACGCCGTTCCAGCCGCTGCTGCTCGCGGCACAGCCGCTCCAAATCCAGCGCCCCGGGGCGCGCCAGGGCCCGCAGCGCCGCCGCTCTGAACGCCTCGCCATCGTCATCGACGTACAGATCCGCCCCGCCGGTCAGAAAGCGGTGCTTGCCTCCGGTGACCCGCCACACCAGAGCGCGGTCTCTGGAGTCGAATTCCTCCACGCCGCGATGGGACTCGATGACCTCGGGGCCGGTGACCCCGAGCCGACCCTGCTCGGAGATGACCAGGCGGGAGCAGCATCCGGCGATCAGCGCGCCGCCGCCGAAGCAGCCGGCGCGCCCGCCGATCAGCCCGACGATGGCGATTCCCTCGGCGCGGGCCAGCACGATCTCGCGCATGATTTCGCAGATCGCCATCTCGCCCGCATTGGCCTCCTGCAGCCGCACACCGCCGGTGTCAAACAGGATGACGACGGGAAGGGACAGTGTGCGGGCGGCACGCAACAGGCCGGTCAGCTTCGCGCCGTGCACTTCGCCCAAGGCGCCCCCCATGAAGCGGCCCTCCTGCGCGGCAAGCAGCACCGGTTGTCCGGCGAGTCGGGCGCGGCCGACGACGATGCCGTCGTCGAACTGCTCCGGAAGATCGAACAGCGCCAGATGCGGACTGGTTTCGCGCTGTTCCGGCCCGAGAAATTCCTCGAAGGAATCCCGATCGACCAGCGCGCCGATGCGCTGGCGGGCGCTCGCTTCGTACCAGCTCGAGGCTCCGGACTGCAGGGCGTTCATTACTCGCGCTCCATCAGGCGTGCCCCCTGGCACAGACGCAGCATGACCGTGTCCGGCCGCGCGCCGGCGTCGTTGATCGAAATTCGCAGGCCGCCGGCGTTGCGGCGTGCCACGAAGTCCCCGAGTACGGCGCGCCACAGGTCGGCGAAGCCGCGTATCGCCGTCGCGATGTCGATGGTGCAGCAGTCCGGCTGCGCAGTGCGCTCCAGGAGCACTTCGAGGTTGCCGGAGGCGACCACGCCGACGAGGGCGAGGGCACGGTTGCCCGCGGCCGGTCGGAGGGAATTGAACTGGAAGCTGAGCCTTTCCAATACGGATTCTCCCGTTACCAATTGCGCAAGTGGCTGGGAGGCTCGTAGAGTCCCCCGGAAGCCAGCATGAGGTCCTTGATGCTGCGCGCGGCCAACAGGCGCCGGTCGGCGTCCAGGGGGTCGATGCCGAGGTCTTCCGGCCGACGGATCACGCCGCGGCCGCGCAGGCGATCGACCATCGCCGCGTCGCGGCCGCGGCCGACCTCGGTGTAGCCGGCCACGCCGCGTATGGCCTGCTCGCGCTCCTGCGCATCCCGGCACAGCAGCAGATTGGCGATGCCCTCCTCGGTGACGATGTGTGTCAGGTCGTCGCCGTAGATCATGATGGGCGCCAGGTCCAGATGCAGTCTGTCGGACAGGGTCAGCGCGTCCAACCGCTCGACGAAGGTCGGCTCGTGGTTGTTGCCGAAGGTCTCGCCGATCTGTACGACCAGCTTGCGGCCGCGCCGCAGCCGGGCGGGGGTATCCGGGGCGGCTTCGCTGCCCGCTTTCAGCCAGGCGTCGCTCGGGTGACGGCGGCCGCGCGGGTCGGATCCCATGTTGGGGGCGCCGCCGAAGCCGACCATGCGGCTGGAGGTGATCGTGG
Source organism: Pseudomonadota bacterium (assembly GCA_021817875.1). The sequence continues at coordinate 1,938 of JAKAFQ010000104.1, read as the reverse complement.
AGCTGTTGCCGGCGAGGTCCATCTGCAGGGTCGAGCCGATGAACAGATCGCAGGCGTACAGGCCGGCCAGCTGGCAATACGCGCGATTCGAGCGCAGCGAGCCGTCCGGTCCGATGAAAAAGATATCCGGCCGGGCCGCCAGGTACCTGTCCATGCCGACTTCGGAGCCGAAGCAATGGATCTGGGTCACCCAACCGGACTCGATCGCGGGAATCAAAGTGGGGTGGGGATTGAGCGCCCAGTGAGTGCCTATCCGGCCTTTCAGACCGAGCGTCTCGGCGTAGGTCGGCAGCAGCAGTTCGATGGCGGCGGTGTTGAACCCGATGCCGTGATTGAGCCGGCGCACACCATAGGGTCCGTAGATCCCCTTGAGGGCCAGCATCGCCGTGAGGATCTGGGTCTCGGTGATCGCGGCCGGATCACGGGTGAACAGGGGTTCGACGTGAAACGGCCGTCCGGCGTCGACGACGAAGTGAACCTGGTCCGCGGGGATGTCGATCCGGGGAAGTCGCGGCACGACCTCACCGACCTGCGCGACGACCAGCCCTCCCTTGAAGCAGGTGGCCTCCACCAGCAGCGGCGTTTCCTCGGTATTCGGCCCCGTGTAGAGATTGCCGTCGGGATCGGCGCTGACGGCCGCGATCAAGGCGACATTCGGTGTGAGATCGATGAAATAGCGCGCGAACAGTTCAAGATAGGTGTGCACCGCGCCGAGCTCGAGCTGGCCGGAGGACAGCATGCGCGCGAGGCGTGCCGCCTGCGGTCCCGAATACGAATAATCGAGGCGCCGGGCAACTCCCCGGGCGAAGACGTCCAGGTGTTCGGGCAGGATCACACCGGACTGGACCAGGTGCAGGTCGTGGATGCGGGCAGGGTCGAGGCCGGCGAGGGCGCTCGCCAGCAGATCGGCCTGCTTCTGGTTGTCCCCTTCGATGCACACGCGATCGCCGGGGCGCAGGATGGACTCGAGAAAGCCGGACAGCGCGTCCCGTGGTACGAGCTTGCCGCGCGCGAAGCGCGTTCCCGCCGCAATCCGCTGCGTCCGGGATTCATCCTGATTCACTTTTTTGCCCTGTCGTGACTCGCGAACGTCGTATGCAAACCGGCATTCGGAAAGATTGATTGTCCACGAACTCGTCGCAGTTTATCGCATCCGTACGCGCGATGACCATCGGTTCAACGTTTCGTCTTTTGTGGTGCGCCCCATGGGATGTCTGGGATGGAGTCGGCAATGCTGAATGCGCCAACGATGGGCAGTGGATCGCGTTGCGCTGGCGCTGCAGGGGAGGGACGGAGCGACGGCTCTGCCTGCAGGGAGCGGGAGCCTGACGCGCGTCGGCTGCTTGCGGAGCATGTCCGCACCGTACTCACCGACGAAATCGCATCAGGCGGGGCTGCGCTGCGGCAGTGTGCTCGACGCGCAGCAATTGGCCGACCGGTTCAACGCTGCGCGCACACCGGTGCGTCAGGCACTGCGCCGGCTTGCCGCCAGTGGCCCGGTCGTGATGCGACCGCGCCGCGGTGTGGGTGTGGCCCGAATGAGTCCTGAGCGGATCATGGAGGCGTTTGAGACCATGGCCGAAATCGAGGCAATGTGCGTGCTCTTTGCAACGTATCGGATGACTCCGGTCGAGCGTGGTCGGTTGCTGGAACCGCATCGCTCGTCGAGACCGCTGGCGGCTGCCGGTGACCTCGATGCGTACGACGCGTTCAATCGGCAGTTGCACGTCTGCCTCGATCACGCCACGCATAACAGCTTTCGGGTCGAGCAGGCGGTGGGCATCCGGATCCGTCTCAATGCATTGCGTCGGACCCCGCCGCGTCAAGCCGACCGTATGCTTCAGTCTATCGAGCAGCAGCATCTCCGACCTGCTCAGGCGCTGCCGTCGTCCGCAACGTCCAACCGGGAGATCAATTCACCGCGGTCGGGGACCTTGG
>JAKAFQ010000796.1 GCA_021817875.1 Pseudomonadota bacterium | reverse complement strand
CCAGGAAGTCCCACGCCATCAACACTGCGCCGGCGGCGAACACGATGTCCCCGGGCATGCGCAGCCATTGCCACAGCGCCGTCGTGTCATAGAAGGCCTGACTGCGCGCGTACGCATAGCCGTGCTGGTACACCGCTGCGAGCTGCGGCCAGCCGATGGGAAAGAAATTGAGCACGATCCACAGCACGAGCCCGGCGTTATACAGCCAGAACGCCCAGCGACCGGCGGTCTCACTGAACGGATGCCGCTCGCCGGCGGCGTAGCGCAGGCAGAAATAGACCAGCCCGATGCCGAGCAGGCCGAAAGCGCCGAACAACGCGGTATGGGCGTGATTGAGCGTCAGGAAAGTCCCATGCTCGTAGTAATTGACCAGCGGGGCGTTCAGCGTGCCGCCGCCGAACACCCCGGCGCCGATGAAGTTCCAGAACGCGGCGCCGAGGACGTAGAGGTAGGCGAGCCCGTAGGGAAAATCGCCCTTGCCCTGGATGAGGCGGTGCTGTTCGATCGCCTCGATGACCAGCAGCAGCAGCGGCAGCACCTCGATGAAGGAGAACATCGAGCCGACCGACACCCACAGACCCGGCTCGCCCACCCAGTACATGTGATGACCGGTGCCGAGCACCCCGCCGAGGAAGATCAGGATGAGCTCGAGGTACACCGCCCGCTCGGACAGCCGGCGCGAGACCAGCCCGGTGGCCATGAGCAGGTAGGCGCTGATGGCGGCGGCGAAGAACTCGAAGGACTGCTCCACCCACAGGTGCACGACCCACCAGCGCCAGAAGTCGGTGATGGTGAAGGACTTCTCGATGCCGGTGAGGGGAATCATGCCGAAGACGTAGAGCAGCGCGATGTTGGCCGTCGAGGCCCACAGCAGATGCTCGAGGCGGATGCGTCCGGACCAGAAGGCGCGTGTCGCCTCGCGTGCCGCGGCGCGACTCGGCCACAGTGCGCGGAACATCAACACGCTCCAGATCGCCAGCCCGGCAAAGAAGCCGATCTGCCAGGCCCGTCCGAGCTGGATGTAGGAGAGGCCCTGCTCACCGAACCAGAACCAGCCCTGGCGCAGGTAACCCATGATGGCGAGGTAATTGCCGGCGAGGGCGCCAACCACGATCGCGAGCGTCACCCAGAACAGCGCATCGACCAGCCAGGCCTGGCCCTTCGGCTCCGCCCGGCCGATGGTCGGGGCGAGGAACAGTCCCGCTCCGATCCACGACAGGCCGATCCAGACGATGGGTGACTGGATGTGCACGTCGCGCGCGAAGTTGAATGGCAGGAAGCGATCCACGGGGATGCCGTAGAAGCTGGTCCGGTCCGAGTAGTAATGCGCGAGCACGGTGCCGGCGAGGACCTGTAGCAGCAGCACCCCGGCGACGACCAGGAAGTACTTGCCGATGCGCCGCTGGCTGGCGGTGAGCGGTTGGAAAGTGAGCGCCGGCTCCATGACCCCGGTATCGGCGCTGTGGATGTAGCGCTCGTAGAGGAAGATCACCGCGCCGAAGGCGAAGAACGTGAAACCGATGCTGACCCAGGTCCAGATGAACGTGCTCGGGGTGGGCGTATTGCCGACCAGGGGCTCGTACGGCCAGTTCTGCGTCCAGGAGGCCACGCCGCCGGGGCGGCGGGCGACCGTGGTGATCGAGGAGTAGATGAGAAAATCGGCCGTCTGGGCCGCGCTCAGCGGATCCAGGCTGTGCGCACGGGTCCAGCCCTTGGCGTAGTCCGACTTCAGCAGCGCATCGGCGATCCCGACCCTGAGGGTGCCGATCGCCTGGGCCACTTCCACCGGCAGCGTCACCACCGGCTGAGTGAGGTCGATGCCCTGCAGGTCGTGCTGCATGGTGGTCCGGACTTCGTACTGATCGCCGCTCGAAAGGGCGGTATACGGCTTGCCGAAGCGCTCGGCGGCGAGTGCGTCCTCGGTCAGCGCGGCGAGCTTGACCAGGTTCGTGGCGGTGTAGTCCTCACCGAAATACGAGCCCATGCCGTAGAGGCTGCCGTAGTCCATCAGGTCGGCGTGCTGAAAGCCGGCCTTACCCGCGGCGATGTCCGCCGCGGTGAGCACAGTGATGCCGTCGGGCGCGACGAAGCGGGCCGGTGTCGGCGGCGCAAGCTGGTAGGTCCGCCCGGTGGCCCATCCGAGCAGCGCAAAGGTGGCGATTGCAACCAGCAGCAGCGTCCATTTCAAGACATTGCCGACCGCGTCCGCCGGGCTGCCCGCGGATCCGCTCACTTCAACCGTCATCATCGTTCTCCTCGCGCGGGTGCCGGCGCATGCCGGTCTTGCCCGTGCCACGGACCTATCTCGTAGTGCGATATAAAATCAGCGAAGGGCCTGTGAGGGTCAATAAGTAGAACTTCGGACCCCTCCGGGAACGGGCCGAACCGGCTCGTCGGACCCGCAGCCGTCCACGTCCGGGCCGCGAGCGACCATGCACGTGAGGTCATGCCGTTGCCCGAAGCCATGCACGAGCATCATGCAGGCGGCGGCCGGCCGAGGCCCCGCACCCACCGCCGGTTGACCGCGCCGCCGTGCGCTGGGATGCTCCACCTCATGGCCTCGACGTTGTGGATC
>JAKAFQ010000795.1 GCA_021817875.1 Pseudomonadota bacterium | reverse complement strand
GCCCGACTCGGCTGCTTCAGCCAGTTCCGAGCGTCCTGCTCGCCCTCGAACACTTCCGCGGCGCGCTTGAAGATCCGGGCGGCCCTGACCATCCGTTCCGCCTCTTGGGCCGAGAGATTCTTGCCGCTCGCCTGACGCGACTTGACCGTGCTTCTTGGCAGATCCAGGGTGAGCAGAAGGGTGTCGACGCTCAGGTCGAGTTTCTTCGAGATCACCAGGACGGCCGTAGCCGGGATTCCCGCCCGCTGGTGCTCGATCACGGGCATCAGCCCCTTGTCGATGAACGACAGCGGCGTGTCCTTGTAGACCTTGAAACGGTAGGTCGCCTGAGGACGCGGAGACTTTTCGACTTCGACGCTCATGAGGGTACGTCTAATATTGGACTGAGATGGGTCCAATTATGGACGCATTGCATGCCCCCGGCAATGCCGGCCGGTGACGGCTACCCTCCCGTCTGGATCCGTAAGGTCAGGCGGGCGTTCTCGCGCTCGAGTTCCGCGATCCGTTGGTGCAGTCGCAGCTGCCGCTCGGATGACTCTCGCTCGTGCCGCTTGATGGCCGCCGCCATCTTCCGCTCGGTCTCGTCCATCCGCTCGGCGAACCGCCGCGCCCAGAGGTCCTGGTGCGAACGCTCCCGTTGCTCCGAGAGCTCCGCGCGCGCGATCGCTTCGGTGCGCTCCCGCTCGGCCTCGTTCAGCGCGGCTCGCAGTCGGGCAATCTCGGCATCAGGGGTGCCTTCGTAGCTCGGCACCGCGTTGCGTTCGGTGACTTCGCGCAGGATCCGGGCCACACGCGCATTCTTCCCGCTCGCCCGGTGCCGCCGCCGAAGTTCTTCGCAAACCCCTCGCACGGTGACGCGACGCTGCGCCCGCAGTAGCTCGCGGCAGGTTTCGGCGATCACCTCATCGGAGAGCTTCTGGTACACGCCTCAAGGGTACCAAGTGTTCCCCTTCAAGTCGATCCAGGCCGGACGCGCTCTCAGGAGCACCTCTAGGAAGGCTCTGGCCTGACCTAAGTATTTGAATAAATTGAAAATCATTCGCCGAAATGTTCCACGAAACGTTCCACGCCGGCGGCACTGAGCTCGCGATCGCTCGCTTTGCTCGCCGTTCCGGTTGCCGAATGAATTGAACGCGTTCAATTGGCGCACCCCGCTGCCCAGCTGGCAGGCATGCGTCCAGGGCGGCGTGAGCGAGAGGCAGGCCAGTTGGGCGGCAGGGGCCCTCCCCTCTGGTCCGGTTTCGTCGCTTGCGCGCATCGGCCGCAGGCCGTGTTCTTCCTCTCCTGTTCCACAGATCTCCGGAAGAATCCCTATTTGTTATGCACCGGCGCATAGCTCGTGGCCTGCAGCGTTGCTCAGTTGGGCTTCGCTGGCGCTCGCCAGCCGGCAAGGACCTGTGCCGCCGGGGTCATCCCTGCAGTCCCGCGGGGGTCAGGGGCAGGTTGCCGGGCGATTGAGTGGCTACCCACCGGCCGTCCATGGTCCCCTTCCCTGCCCACTGGCGTTCCTGTGGCGCGGTCTATGGGAGCGCTTGGGGTCCTCTGGGACAGGTTCAGCGCCCAGTTCGGAGGCATGCGGTGCGGCCGTGTCCAGGTACCTTCGCGAACCTTCTTCAGCGCGATGTGGATCGCGTGCAGTGCGGAGAACTTCAAAAGCGCTCCCTCCTCCACTGACCACACGATCTGACGGCAGAGCTCGTCAACGTCGGTGAGTCCTCGGGCAGCCTGCAGCCCGTGCCGCACCCGGGCGAGCTCGAGCATTGAGAGCCGGCGGCGCGGCCGCGGTGAGTCTGCCGCGGTAGCCTGGCAAGGCGCCCGCATGGGGGCAGCTTGGGGCTGGGGACGGGCCAGAATCGCGAGCAGCTGCAGTACGGTGGTTCGCTGCGCGTCGGTCAGAGCCGAGTCCGGATCGAACGCCATGGTCGACGCGTGCTGCGAAAACGCCTGGTCGTACCGGGCACGCTCAGCCTTGGACATGCATCCGAGCAGGGCGGCCTGAGCCGCCATGCGTGCGCGGCCGGAGAGGCCCGCGAAGGGATCCGTCAGGGGCGCGTTCGGCGTAGGGGGCTCGGTGGGAACGCTCGAAGCGGGCTCAGTCGGGCCGTTGGCGACGGCCTGGGGCAGGGCGCTGGAAGCCGGCGGCCGACGGCGATTCGGATAACGATCGAGCTCGCGCAGGAGGCTCACCGGCAGGCGGAACTCCGTGACCGCAACGGCCTGCTGGTGAGGCCGGGTGGTGTCCCGCCCGGGGTCTGCCCGGCGCAGCAGCCCGAGTCGGATCAGCAGCTGATAGGCGCGGGTGACCGTCGAGGTACTGATGCGGCAGCGCGCGGCCACCGCCTCGATCGGGATCTCCGAGCAGTGATCCCCGCGGATGGCGCCGGCTTTCAAGTGCGTCAGGAGCACCAGAATGGCCGCCGCCGGGAGCCGCTTCTCGGCGATCAGGTCGAAGAGCGGGTCTGGAAGATGGGTGTAGAACTTGTCCTGGACCAGCACGTCGCGCGGGTCCCGATGGCATTTCTCAGGCACAAAACCTCCCCTCAGCGGTGAAGCTGATTTGCGAAAAGACGAGGGGA
>JAKAFQ010000794.1 GCA_021817875.1 Pseudomonadota bacterium | reverse complement strand
AGCGCGCTCGAGCGCGCCACGGCGCACGCCTACCGCCAGATCCATGCCGCGCTCGGCGCGACGGGCTTTGCGCACCTGCTGCGGGTGTGGAACTACCTGCCCGGCATCAACCGCGAGAGCCACGGCACGGAGCGCTACCGGCAGTTCAACCGCGCGCGCCAGGAAGCGCTGCTCGCCTGCGGACGCCGCATCCGCGGCAGCGTGCCCGCGGCGAGCGCCCTCGGCAGCCCCGCCGGGCCGCTCGCGCTGTACTTCCTCGCCGGACGCGCCGCACCCGAGTGCCTGGAAAACCCCCGCCAGGTGAGCGCCTATCACTACCCGGGGCAATACGGCGCGTGCCCGCCGAGCTTCTCCCGGGCGACCCTGGTGCGCCACCGCGGCGCTACGCTGTTCATCTCCGGCACCTCGAGCATCCGCGGACATCGCACCGTGCACGAGGGCGATCCGGCCGCCCAGACGCGCGAGACGCTCGCCAACATCGAGGCGCTGCTCGAGCAGGCCCGCCGCCGCCGCGCCGGCCCGTTCCGTCTCGAGTCCCTCGCGTACAAGGTGTACGTGCGCCATGCGCCGGATCTGCCGCTCATCCGCGCCGAGCTCGACGCCGCCGTCGGGGCCGCGGCCCGGGTCTACCTGCAGGCCGACATCTGCCGGCGCGACCTGTCGGTGGAGATCGAGGCCGTGGGCGAGCGGACCTGACCGGCGTGTTGAGCCGCGCGCGCGAATACCTGATCACCTACGGCCTGCTCGGCACGCTCGCCGTGATGATTCTCGGCTGGACGGTGCTCGCGCTCGTGCTGTTGACGCCGCTGCCCGGGCGCTGGCGCCGCGGCGCGGCGCGCCACAGCATGATGGCGGGCTTTCGGCTGTTCTCGCGCTTTCTCAGCCTGACGGGCGCCTACCGGCTCGAGCTCGGCGCCCTCGATGCGCTGCGGGCCGGCCCGGCGCTGGTGCTCGCCCCGAACCACCCGAGCGCCTTCGATGCCATCCTGCTGCTCACCCGGCACCCCGATCTCGCCTGCATCCTCAAGCCCGAGCTGCTCGGCAATCCCCTGCTCGGCGCCGGGGCGCGCCTCGCGGGCTTCATCCGCTCCGATCCGCCGCGGCGCATGGTCCGGGAGGCCGTGGCCGAGCTGCGCCGCGGGGGCTCGGTGCTGCTGTTTCCGGAAGGCACGCGCAGCCGCTGCTCGCCCATCAACCCCATCACGGGCAGCGTCGCGGTCATCGCGCGGCACGCCGCGGCGCCCATCCAGGTGATCCTCATCGAGACCGACTCGCCGTATCTCGGCAAGGGCTGGCCGTTCTTCAAAGCCCCGCATCTGCCGATCCTGTACCGCGTGCGCCTCGGGCGGCGGCTCGAGCCGCCCCACGACGTGCAGGCGTGCGTGCGCGAGCTGGAGAGCGAGTACCGCGCGCAGCTCGCCGACGCCCCGCAGCGCGCCTGGCTGGCTGAGCCGCCCGCACGCGGCACGGCTCCACCGTTGCCCCCGGATCATCCGTGAACCCGCCCTCGAGCACTCACCTGGTGCTGATCCCGAGTTACAACCCCGGCCCCCGGGTCTTCGAGACCGTGCGCGCCGCGCGCGCGCAGTGGAACCCGGTGTGGGTGGTGGTCGATGGCAGCACCGACGGCACGGGCGCGGCGCTTCAGGCGCTCGCGGCCGAGGACCCGGGCCTCACCGTGCTCGTGCGCCCGCGCAACGGCGGCAAGGGCGCGGCACTGCTCGAGGGTTTCAGGGAGGCGCTGCGGCGCGGCTACACGCACGCGCTCACCCTGGACTCCGACGGTCAGCATCCGGCCGAGCGCATCCCGGCCTTCATGCACGCCTCGCTCGAGCAGCCGCAGGCGATGGTGCTCGGCGAGCCGCTGTTCGATGCGAGCGCCCCGGCGCTGCGCGTCCAGGGCCGGCGCCTGTCGAACGGCTGGACCCGGCTCGAGACCCTCGGCGCGGACATCCGCGACTCGCTGTGCGGCTTCCGGGTCTATCCGCTCGCGCCCCTGGTGCGCCAGATGCTCGCCCGCCGCGGCATGCGCCGATTCGACTTCGATGTCGAGGCGGTGGTGCGCCTGTCCTGGGCCGGCACGCCGGCGCTGAACCTGCCGGCCCCGATCCGCTACTTCAGCGCCGCCGAGGGCGGCGTGTCGCATTTTCGCTACGGACGGGACAACCTGCTGCTCACCGCGATGCACGTGCGGCTGTTTTTCGGCTTTCTCGCGCGGCTGCCGCGGCTCGCGGCGCGGCGCCGGGCGGCCCGGCCGGATCCCGCCTGCCGCCGCTAGGGTGCACGTATAATTTGCCTCCCGTGGTCCGCAAAAATAATATTTCTCAATGTCGATGTCCGAACTGGCTTCCACCGCGCACCCGATCGAGCCCCAGGCGAGCCTGCTCTCCGAGCTCGCCGGGCTGATCGTCGGGGCCCTCAACCTCGAGCTCCCGGCGAGTCAGATCGACCCCGATGCGCGCCTGTACGGGGAGGGCCTCGGCCTCGACTCGATCGACATCCTGGAGATCGCACTCGTGGTTTCCAAGCACTACGGCGTGCAACTGCGCGCCGATGACGCCGAGAACGCGCAGACC